>JBDSML010000267.1:0-23801 GCA_039915865.1 Gemmatimonadaceae bacterium
CGGGCGCTTCGCGCGCAGCGCGAAGCGCCGCTCGCTCTTGACATCCGATTCTACAGGTGTAACTCTACACCTGTAGAATCCCAACGGAGCCCTATGACTGAACGCCAATCGCTGACCGAGCTTCAGATCGCCGTCCTCCGCCTCCTCTGGGATCGCGGCGAAGCGTCGGTCGCCGAAATCTGGGAAGCCCTCTACGCCGAGCGGAAGCTCGCGCAGACCACCGTCGCCACCATCGTCGCCCGACTGCAGCGCCGCGGCATCCTCACGCGACGCACGCGCGACCGACAGTTCGTCTACAAGACACTTCTCACCGAAGCCGACGTACAGCATTCCATGGTGAGTGAGCTCACCGAGCGACTCTTCGCCGGAGACGTCACTGCGCTCGTCAGCCACCTGCTGTCGGCGCGCGACATGAGCCCCGGTGACCTTGCCCGCGTCCGCGAGATGATCGAGAGCACGGAACCGTCGAAGGGAGACTCCCAATGATCGACACGATTTCGCACACGGTGCTGGCCTGGCTGCTGACCTACGCCATTCACAGCACCGCCTTGCTCGCCCTCGCATGGTTCCTCGTGCGCGTCCGCACATTCTCGCCCGCGGCGTCGGATCTCATCTGGAAGACCGCCATGCTCGGCGGCATCCTCACGGCGACCGCACAACTGCGCTTCGACGTCCAGCCCAGGGGAACTGTCTCGCTCCTCGGGCCAGTCGCCGAGGCGAGCTACACCGCTCCCGCGCCCCGCAGCGATAGCGCGGAACCAGTGGGAATCGCGGAGCACGAGTCGGCGACGACGGCTCCTGCGTCGAGCCAGGCGACACCAGCCAGTGTTGCGGCCAGCACACCGGTGGCACCGGCCACCCTCGCCGTCCTGGCATGGGCATTCATCGCACTCGTGCTTGGCCTCAGCTACGCCGCACGACGACTGATCCTCGTCGGCCGTATCGGCGACCGCCGCGCAGTGCAGGACGGCCGTGTCCTCGACGCGCTCGGCAGCCTCTCGCGCGACGCTGGTCTTCGCAGCGTGCCGCGGCTGACGTCGACGGTGCGCATCGCCAGCCCGATCGCCCTCGGCATTCGCGAGATCTGTGTGCCGGAAACCGCACTCACCGATCTCGACCTCGAGCAGCAACGCAGCATGCTGGCACACGAGCTCGCACATCTCGCGCGGCGCGATCCCATCTGGCTCGCCTGCGCCACGCTGATCGAACGCATCCTGTGGATTCAGCCACTCAATCGCGTGGCACGTCGACAGATCGCCACGTCCGCCGAATATCTCTGCGACGAGTGGGCAGTCCGTCGCACCGGATCCGGCGTTGCACTCGCACGTTGTCTCGCTCAGGTAGCCGAATGGATTCAGGCGTCGCCACTTGGCGTGCCGGTCGCCGGCATGGCGGAGGAGCGCTCACTGCTCGTTTCACGCGTGGCCAAGCTGCTCGAGGAAGGAATGCCCGCCGTCCGGTCGCGACGCGCGCTCGCGTTCGGCGCAGTTGTCGTCATCCTCGCGACCATTGCGATTGCGCCGAGCGTCACCGGGAAGTCGGCCCGCGCGAGCTCGGTGCGGAGGAACAGCGCTCCGTCGCAGCTTGCCGCACAACGGACTGACGCTCAGGTGCCCGACCAGGCAAGCGACGTTGGGGAGGACGCGATGCTGCCGCATCCCCCGCGCGACCTCTCGAACGCGCACCTCACGCCGGCGGACAGCGCCGTCGTCCTCGCGCTCATTGCGCGGCTCAAGGACGAGAACGCAGAGGTCCGCGCGGCGGCCGCACACTCGCTCGGCAAGCTGGAAGACTCGCGCGCCGTTCCGGGATTGATCGGCACACTGAAGGACGCCGATCCGCGCGTCCGTGCCGCCGCCGCGGACGCGCTCGGCCACTTCCAGGATCCGCGCGCCATCGACGCACTCGTCGCAGCGCTGAGCGATGCAAACACCGAGGTGAAGCAAAACGTCCTCGAAGCGCTGTCGAACTATGACGAAGGCGTGCCTTCGACGGGCATCGCGCGCCTGTTGAACGACGCCGACGCCGAGATCCGCCACAAGGCCGCGCATCTCGTCGGCAAGTTGAAGGATCGCACGGCGAGCCCCGCACTGGCGAAGCTCGTGCGCGATCCGAATCCCGACGTCCGCCGGGCCGCGATCGAAGCGTTGGCCGAATTGCACGATCAGTCCGCGGCGACGGCGATTCAGCAGGCACTTACCGATAGCAATGCCGACGTACGCGGCCAGGCGCTCAATGCGCTGGACGAATTGAAGGCACCGATCGCCGAACCCACCCTGCTTACCCTCATGCGCGATCCCTCGGCCGACGTGCGCGGCAAGGCGGCCGAGATTGCGGGCGAGCGGTCGGTGATCGGAGCCATCGCGTCACTGCGGCGCATGCTCGAGGACTCGAACGGCGACGTGCGCGAGCATGCCGTGAGTGCGCTCGGCAATATCGCGGATTCGGCAGCGAATGACGCGCTGCGTTCGGCGCTGACCTCGAAGGACCCCAAGGTGCGTCGTGCGGCGGCTGAAGCGCTCGGCGACAGGAGGCAGTAGCCATGCGACCACTTCCCGTGTTGCTGGTGTCGGCGGCACTCGGTGCCGGAGCCATCGGCGCCGTCGCGACGTTGAGTCCTGCGTCGTCGCCGTGGTCCTCGCGATCGGATTGGGAGCACAGACATCCGGGCCCGGATTCCGGACGCGTGGCGATCATGGTTGACGCACTCGGCAAGACGGATCCGATCGTCTGCGAAATGATTGGCGATCAGGTCGGCAACTTCTGGAACAGTGGCGAGCGCGGTGGCATCGGGCACCTCGCGACAATGAGCCCGGCGCAGCGGGCGGCGAAGGACTCCATCGGCGGCCACATCACGGATCCGCGCGCTGTCGAGCGGTTGGTCGCGGAGTTGAACAATCCCAACGCGTGCGTTCGCCGCGTCGCGAGCAAGATGCTCGGACGCAGCGTGATCACGACGGCGCGGCTGACGTCCTTGCTTGGTGACGCGTCGCCGACGGTGCGTGAAGCCGCAGCGCTCGCGGCAGGAGAGGGCAATCATCACGACGTCCGGCTCGCGCTGGAAAAGGGCGTCGGCGATCGCGCCCCTGCCGTGGCGGCGATGTCGGCGTGGGCGCTCGGCGAGTTGGAGGATCACGAGTCCATGCCCGTGCTGTTGGCGGCCGCGAAGAGCGACGAGTCGCGCGTGCGCCTGTCGGCGATCTGGGCGCTCGGGCAGCTCAAGGACGCACGCGCGCTACCGACAGTGCTCCCTGCCCTGCGCGACGCGGATCCGAACCTCCGCGCCATGGCGGCCGATGTCCTCGGAGAGTTGAAGAGTGAAGAGACGCGCGCACCGCTGGAGCGCGCGCTGGGCAGCGACGCCGATGCGCGCGTTCGCGTCGCGGCGGCCAATGCGCTCGGTGAAATCAGCTCGGCGAATTCGCTGACGCCGCTCGGCAACGCGCTCGACGACGCCGACATCGAGGTGCGCCGAGCGGCTGCCTCGGCGCTCTCCGACCTGGATGAGTCGCACACGGCGCCGGCAGGATTGGTGCGTGCGCTTTCGTCGACGGATCCGGAGCTGCGACATCTGGCCGCCAAGGCACTGTCGTCGATTGCCGATCCGGCGACGACGCCAGCGCTGATCGGCCTGTTGTCCGATCCCGACGCCGATATTCGCAAGGATGCCGTCGAGGCGCTCGGCAACATCGGGTCGCCGTCGGCGATTACCGGCCTGACGAAGGCGCTGAACGACAAGGACGCGCAGGTGCGTCGCGCGGCGGCGGAAGCGCTGGGAGAGATCAAGGACAAGTAGCCTGGCCGACATTGACGTGCGTCCGGCACGGACGTACGGTAGCTGCCATCAACGCGGAGACGTAAGATGGCGAACATGACTCGTCGCACGGCACTCGGTACGATTGGCGCGCTGGCTGCGGCCACGACGCTTTCACCAGGTGAGCTGCTCGCTCGGAGCGAGCGCTCCTCAGCCGGCCGGCTGAAGCATTCGGTGTCGCGGTGGTGTTACGGCAAGATCCCCCTCGACGACCTGTGCGAGGCGGCGAAGGCCATCGGCTACAAGTCGATCGAGCTCCTCGACGAAACGGACTGGAAGGTTCCAGCGAGTCACGGCATGGTCTGCGCGATGGCCAACGGCTTCGGGAAGATCCCGGTGGGATTCAATCGACCCGACCAGCACGACAAGCTCGTCGCGGACGGGGCGCAGATGATTCCGTTGGCCGCGGCGGCCGGCGTGCCGAACATCGTGTGCTTCAGCGGCAATCGCGCCGGGATGTCGGATGGTGAAGGCATCACGAACTCCATTGCAGGATTCAAGCGACTGACGCCACTCGCCGAGAAGCACGGCGTGACGCTGTGCCTCGAGCTGCTGAACAGCAAGGTCGATCACAAGGACTACCAGGCCGATCACACCGCGTGGGGCGCGGAGGTGGTGAAGGGTGTCGACTCTCCGCGACTGAAGCTGCTGTACGACATCTACCACATGCAGATCATGGAGGGCGACGTCATTCGCACCATACGCGCGAACTTCCCCTACATCGCGCATTTTCATACCGGTGGCGTCCCTGGCCGCAACGAGATCGACGACACCCAGGAGCTGACCTACCGCACGGTGATGCAGGCCATCGCGGACCTCGGCTTTACGGGATTCGTGGCACAGGAGTTCGTTCCGAAGAATGATCCGTTGACGTCGATGCGGAAGGCGTTCGAGATCTGCGACGTATGACGTGAACGTGGCGATGGCGCGCCGCGTCGGAGCGTCGACCCGATGACGCTTCTCGGCTTCGACTCGCTCGATGCGCTTCGCACGTCGCTGACGGCGAAGCTGGGGCGAGAGATGCCGAATCGCGAGTCGACGGACGACTTCGCGCCCGTGGTCGGTCGGATGCTGCTCGACGAAGCACGAGAGAACGAGCGCAGCATCGCCGCGCTGCGCCTCACGCTGTCGCTTGTCTACCTCGCGCTGACCATCGCGTCGTCCGCTGTGGCGGGAACGCGCATCTCGGTCGTCACGCTGCTCGCGGCAGAGGCGTGGACGCTCGTCACCGCGCTGCTGTATCTCGCGCTGCGGCGAGGCTGGTATCGCACATGGCTTCGGCGAGCGGCGCCGGCGGCGGACGCGATTGCGATCGTCGTTGGCGCGACGCTCGCCGCGGGCGCGGGCGCGGGCGCGGGGACGCAGGCTGCATTGACGGCGAGCGTGTCGCTGCTCTGCGGCTTTCTCGTCTTTACCGGTGCGCTCCGGCTGACGCGCATGGCGACGCAGTTGAGCTCGACGCTGGCGATCACCGCGTTTCTCTCGGTCGCGTTCATCGCGCACTTGCCGCCGCTGCCGGCAACCGGGATCGTGGCGGGGCTGATCGCCATGAGCATCCTCTCCGGCCGCGTCACGGCGGCCATCCGCAGGGTGATCGCAACGGAGGTCGGCCGATTGACGATGGAGCGCCAGGTCGAGCGGGCGAATGCGCGCGTCGCGGAGGCGCAGGCGGCGAGCGCCGCGCGCGAGGAAGTGCTGCGCATCGTCGCTCACGATCTCCGCAATCCGCTCAGCACGATCCTCATGGCGGCCGACCTGCTCGGCGAGCCGTCGATGACGGAGCCGTCACGGGCAAGGCAGGCGGCGGTGGTCAAGCGCACCGGTGCGCGCATGAATCGGTTGATCCACGACCTGCTGAACGTTGCGCGGATGGACACTGGCCGCATGACCGTCGAGGTCAGCGCCGTCGATGCGGCGCAACTCCTCGCGAACGCGCTGGAGCTGATGCAGCCGCTCGCCCACGAGGCATCCCTCTCGTTGGCGGCGGAACCGACCGAACAGTTGCCACGCGTGAGCGCCGATGTGGAGCGGATCGGCCAGGTGTTCTCGAACCTCATCGGCAACGCGATCAAGTTCACGCCGGCCGGTGGAACGATTACGTTGCGGGCCGAGTCGTCAGATGCGCGCGTGTGGTTCAGCGTGACAGACACGGGCGCGGGGATCCCGCCGGAACAGCTCGAGCAGGTGTTCGGGCAGTTCTGGCAGGGACGGAACACCGATCGTCGCGGAATCGGATTGGGGCTGACGATCGCGCGCGGGATCGTCGAGGCACATGGCGGCACCATTCGTGTCGACAGCGAGGTAGGAGTGGGGACACGCTTCTACTTCCCGTTGCCGATCGCCTGAGCGGATTCCGCACTGGCCGCGCCGAGCCGCCTGGCTCACATTAGACGCGCACCCTTCGCCACTCCGCGTTGAAAGACCTCGTGTTCGAGCAGCTTCGTGTCGCCCTCATCGGCCGCTACGAGCCCCAACGCGTGTTGGGGCACGGAGCAATGGCGAGCGTCTATCTCGCACACGACATGAAGCACGACCGCCAGGTCGCCATCAAGGCGCTGCGCGTCCACCTCGAGGACCCCGCGGCCGGCGAGCGGTTCGTCCGCGAGATCCGGTATCTCGCCCATCTCCAACACCCCCACATCCTTCCGCTGTTCGACTCCGGCGACGCACTCGGCATTCCGTACTACGTCACGGCGTACGTGGACGGAGAAACCCTTCGCCGGCGGATGCAGCTCGCACCCGACAAGCGCCTCTCGCTCGGCGACGCCACCCGCATCGCGCGCGAGGTGGCCGACGCGCTCGACTACGCGCACGCCCGGAACATCCTGCATCGCGACATCAAGCCGGAGAATATCCTCCTGCTCGACGAGCACGCCCTCGTCGCCGACTTCGGTATTGCGCGCGCGATTCAGATCGCCGGCGAGGAGGCGCTCACCGATACTGGTGTCGCGATCGGCACGCCGGCGTACATGAGTCCCGAGCAGCTCGCCGCCGATCGCGACCTCGACGCACGGAGCGACGTCTATGCGCTCGGCTGTCTCGTCTACGAGATGCTCGCCGGCGTGCCGCCGTTCATGGGCGTGCGGGGCGTGGTCGACAACGCGCGCAAATTCACGAGCGTCCCGGAATTCATCAGTGCCACGCGCGACGACATCACCGTGCAGATCGAAAAGGCGACGCGGTGTGCGCTGTCGTGCCATCCAGACGATCGATACGCATCGGCTGGTGCGTTCGCCGCGGCGCTCGATCGGCGCGTCGGCAAGGACGGCTAACCTTTCTTCGCATCGTGCTGTCCAACCTCCACTCGCAACCGGAGGGTCTGCATGGGCACGACTCGGAGCTACCGCGCGTTGGCTGCAGCGTTGACACTCTCCTTACATGCGGCGTGCGCGACGATGCCGGCCCAATCGGATGACGCTTTACGCTTCGACAGGGCGACGTCGCGCGCGATCATCACCGCAGCGCAGCTGCAGGGCGCGAACGTCACAACGATGCAAGAGGCGTTACTCAGGCTACGTCCAGGATTGTTCATCCATCGCGCCGCCTACACGGTGCATGATCCCTATCGCGGGAGTGCCGTTCTCTACATCGATGGCCAGCTGCAGGGCGGACTCGACTTGCTCAACACGATTCCACTGACCGCCGTGCGCTCGGTCCACGTCCTCAGTGGCAATGAAGGACATTCGAAATTCGGGCGCTATCATCCCGGCGGCGTCGTCGACGTGAAGATTCGCCGGTGAGTCACGCCCTGCTCCAGAGATGCATGGCCGCATAGGCGCGCCACGGACGCCACTCGTCCGCGGCGCGCAGCAGTCTTGCAGGCGACAGGTTGCCGGCCGATCGACGCAAGACGAGATCGGATGCGGGGAACGCGTCGGGCCAATGCACGGCGCGCATGATGATGTACTCGGCCGTCCACGGCCCGATGCCGGGGAGGTCGAGCAATTGGCGCGTGAGCGCGCAGATGTCGGCCTCTGGCTCGATGACGAGCGAGCCGTCGGCGATGCGTGCGGCGAGCGTGTGAATCGTTGTTGCCCGCGCGAGTGGGAGGCCGATCGTCGCGATGGCGGATGGTGTCGCCTGCGCGATGCGTTCTGGTGTAGGCGCCAACCGCGTCAGCTGCGGGTGATCGGTCTCGATCGGCGCGCCGAATGTCTCCGTAAGGCGCGACATCAACGTCGACGCGCCTTTCACGCTGACCTGCTGACCGAGTATGGCGCGGATGACTAGCTCGAAGCCGTCGGCGGTGCCGGGCACGCGGAGTCCGCGCGCTTCGCCGCGAAGCGGTCCGAATCCGGCCGATGCGAGATGCGAGGCGATCTTCTCCGGCTCTGCGGCGAGATCGAACAGCCGCCGCACGCGCGCGGAGACGGCGAGCAACACCGGCAGCAGCGATGTGCTGACGTCGAGATGAATGACGGGCAGCGCCGCTGAGGATACCACGCCGTCGCGCGCCTTGATGGCTCGTGGTCGCGACACGCGGATGACGCCGCTGTGACCACCCACCGACAGCGTACGCGCATAGACGCCATCCTGAATGCTCTCGACGGCCGGCGCGGCGCGAGCACCGAGGAACGCGAGCAGGGCGTCCCACGCGAGCGGCGGGCGGTAGGAGAGTGCCAGCCGTACCCCTTCGACGTCGCCAGGCATGGCATCCTCATGGCGCGGCGCCACACGACGCCGACGCATCGCCTGCGGATTCAGGCGATAGCGCTCGAGAAACAGGGCGTTGAAGCGCCGCAGACTCTGGAAGCCGCTCGCGTACGCCACCTGCGCGATGGGCAGTGGCGTGTCGGTGAGCAACTGCTTCGCGAGCAGCAAGCGATGCGTCTGCGCCAGCTCGATCGGTGTGACGCCGAGCTCCTGGTGCATCGCTCGGCGCAACTGTCGTGCGCTGACGCCGAGCGAGAGGGCGAGTCCGTCGACGCCATCGCCATTCATCGCGCCCGACGCGATGCGTCGCGCGGCGGACTGGGCGAGTCGCGGCACGGCATCGATTCGGGCGAAACCGGGCGCGAGCTCCGGACGACACCGCAGGCACGGACGAAAGCCGGCTCGCTCGGCGGCGGCGGCATTGGAGAAGAAGCGGCGGTTCTTCCGCAGGGTAGCGCGCGCGGGACAGATTGGTCGGCAGTAGATCCCCGTCGATCTGATACCAACGAAGAAGACGCCATCGAACCGGGCGTCGCGGGCCTCGAGGGCGCGGGTACAGCTGTCCTGGTCCAGTCGCATCGTGCAAAGCTATCGTCGATCCCGGATTCGGGCTCGCCGTTTTCGGCCATGGAAAGGAGACACTCGATGACGTTGAAATTGCTTGCCGTCGTTTTGCTCGTCGCGGGCTCGGTCGCGGAAGGACAGGACCGCTCGCAGTCCCGTTCGATGGTCGTCTCGCAGACGGGCGTCGTGGCGAGCGAGAGCGTGCTCGCGTCACAGGTCGGGGCGCGCATCCTCGAGCGGGGTGGCAACGCGATCGACGCTGCCGTCGCGGTGAATGCGATGATGGGGCTCGTCGCGCCGATGAACGACGGCATCGGCGGTGACCTGTTCGCCATCGTCTACGAAGCGAAGACGGGGAAGCTGTATGGGCTCAACGCGTCGGGCTGGGCACCGAAGGGACTCTCGGCGGACTATCTGCTCGCGAAGGGCGTGACGACGATGCCGACGAAGGGCATCCAGTCCGTGACGGTGCCGGGTGCGGTGGATGGTTGGGACAAGCTGCTGAAGAAGTTCGGCCGCATGGGATTTCGCGAGGTGCTCGCACCGGTGATCGCCTATGCGGATGCAGGCTTCCCCGTCGGCGAGGTGGTGAGCGTCTACTGGCGTGACAGCGAAGCCGCACTGCGAGCCGATGAGCCCACAGCGAAGACCTTTCTCGTCGACGGCCGCCTGCCTCTCGCGGGTGAGGTGTTCCGCAATCCGGAGCTCGCATGGTCATATCGACAGCTCGCACAGTACGGCCGGAGCGCATTCTACACGGGGGAGATCGGCCGGAAGATCCTCGCGACGTCGGCGCGCCACGGTGGGACGATGAATGGCGCGGACCTCAGGGAGTTCCAGAGTGAGTGGGTCGATCCCATCTCGACGACCTATCACGGATGGACGGTCTACGAGCTGCCGCCGAATGGACAGGGTATCGCTGCCCTCGAGATGCTCAACATCATGGAGAACTTTCCGCTCACCGCGATGGGACAGAACTCCGTGCGGGCGCTGCACGTCATGATCGAGGCGAAGAAGCTCGCGTACGCTGACATGCAGCGCTACGACGCCGACCCGCGTTTCGCGACCGTGCCGGTGAGTGCCCTCAAGTCGAAGGCATTCGCGAAGGCACGCGCGCAACTGATCAATCTCGATCGGGCGAATTGCGCCGTGCCCGCCGGTGCTCCGTCCGTGACCGACAATGGCACGACGTACTTGAGCGTGGTCGACGCCGAAGGCAACATGATCTCGCTCATCCAGAGCAACTATTCCACCGTCGGCTTCGGATCGGGCATCGCTGTCGGCGGCGCCGGGTTCGTGCTGCACAATCGCGGTGGCGGCTTCACGCTGGACAAGACGAGCCCCAATGTGCTCGCCGGCCGCAAGCGTCCCCTGCACACGATCATTCCCGCCTTCATGGAGAAGGGCGACGTTCGCATGGCGTTCGGCATCATGGGCGGATGGAACCAGGCGCAGGCGCATGCGCAATTCGTGTCGAACATGGTCGACTTCGGCTTCAACCCCCAGGCCGCGCTCGATGCGCCGCGGTTCTCGAAGGAGACGTTTCCCGGCTGCGACGTGAACTTCGAGTCGCGCATCAGCGAGGCGACGCGCAGCGCGCTGACTGCACAGGGTCACTCGATCGTCATGCGCGGCGACTATTCGTCGACGCGCATGGGATCCGGGCAGGCGGTGATGCGCGACTACAAGACGAGGGTGAACTCCGGAGCGTCTGATCCGCGGAAGGATGGTGCGGCGGTGTCGGAGCTTCGCAAGCCGTAGTCACCGCAAGCGCTTCAACTCCGTTTCCGCGGCGAAGAACGCGAAGCCCGGCCACCCGCCGGAATCGACGGCGCGCTTGAACCACTTGCGAGCATTCGCCGTATCGCCCTTCGCGAGATACCAGTTGCCGACGCCGAAGCTCATCGTCGCGACTTGCACCGCCGCGGTATCCGACGGCCCGATCACCTGATCCGGGCCGATCACTCCACGGTACAGCTTGAGGCGCTGCGCATACGCCGTCGCCGACGTGATCTTCAGCGTGTCGTTGATCGGTGCAAGTGCCTTCTGCGCGTCGGCGCTGCGTTTCGCGCGCGCGAGCGACATCCACAACCAGTCCGTCGAGCCGGCGAGCTCGTTGTCGTTCGGCGCTCGACGCTGCGCCTGCGCGAATGCCTTCGCGGCGTCCGCGAACTCACCGCGCTCGAAGTGGGCGACGCCCAGGTGATAGAGGATGTCGTAGTTGGTGGTGTCGAGCTTGTTGCCACGCGTCAGGTCGACGAGCGCCTTGTCGAACGCGCCGATGGAGATGTACCGATGTCCACGCCACCGATAGAGCAGCGGATTCTTCGGCTCGATCTTCATCCCCCGTGTAAACGTCGCGATGGCGTCGTGGTATTGTCGTACGGCGCTCTGCGCGAGTCCGAGCTCGATGATCCTGTCAACGTTTCTCGGCTCGGCGGTCAGGGCTTCCCGCGCGCGTGCGATGGCACCCGTGTCGGCCGGCGCGCGAAACTCGACGCCGGCCTTCGAGCGGTATTCGACGGCCTGCGCGTCAATGCGCGCAGCGGTTGCGGCACTGAGCAGAACGGCGACGAGCAGACGCATGGCTGAATCCTGATTCGAGAGGTAAACACGTCACAGCGCAGTTGCGTAAAGTGGGCTGACAGGAACGCCCACGCTACCGACTGGCGCAGATATCATGATCATCCCATACTAGCCGGACTCGGATGCTCCTTGCCAGATGGGGTGTCCAGGTCGGTCTACTGCGACTGGTCTCGAGTGACTCCGGATGGCGGTGGCCGTTGCCCCCCTGCTCTGCGAGGCTGCATGAAGACACGAACTATTTTGTTGGCCGCGGCGGTACTGCTTGCCCCGGCTGCGGCCGTCGCGCAAGGCGGCCTCCCGTCGTGTAACACCAACGCGACCACGTCGCCCTTTGGAAGTGCGCGCCTGACCTCGCCATTCCTCTGGGCGTTCGTGAACAACGAATGCACGGATCTCAGTAGCTACATCGTGTCGGCGCAGGGCGGTCAGGTCTGGAGCGTGAACTCACCCACTCTGCAGCTCGGCGCGGGATCGGTGCAGGTCCGGAGTGTATTCGACAGTGATCCGTTCATCACCTTTGGCGCGACGACGATCAACCTCTCGGGAAGTCCGGTCACCTTTGCATTCCTGTTCGGCACGCCCGTCATTCCAGGTTCGTACGACATGGCGACGAGCACGGGCGGCGTGAGCGTCACGAACGGAGCGCGCGGCACCACCACCGTCTCGACGAGTGGGATCCATCCGACGTTCATCTCGGGATACGGAACCGTCGGGTTCAGCCCCACGAATCTCGGCGTCGACCTGGGCACCGCGTCATGCATCGCGAGCGGCGTTCCGTTCACGGTCACGACGACGTGCAACCAGGGCACGACGACCAACTCGTTCGGGCCGACCTTCTACGACAACCTCGAAGGGCTGCTGACGTATACCCAGGACGACTTGTCGAGCGTCGCGTCGTGGTCCGGCGCGGTCACGCTCACGGTGTCGGCTACGCCAGAGCCGGCGACGATCGGCCTGTTCGGGGTGGGACTCGTTGCCATCGGCGGCGTGGCGAGGCGTCGTCGCACGAGCTGACTGGTGCGATCTCTTCGGACCCATGACGAGATCGGGCGATGCGCCATTCTGTCGATCAACCCGGAGGATGAAGGGACGCGTGCCGGCGTTGCGGCGGACGCGACGCACCCCCTTCGTCGATCTGGAGTACGAGTCATTCGTTGGGCTCGGCGACCCGCGCGTTCGAGCTCACTGCAGGGGCCGCACTGCGCGCGCACGCCGTTGGCGTCGCGCCAACGAGCATCGACAGGGCGATCAGGGTCGTCCGATGAACGTTCACGACGTGCCCCCTGGATAGGGGAAACAGCCTCGGCTCGTTTCTACGTGACGTCGAAGCCGGCGTATTCGCCTTGCTGGTAGACGTTGCCCTTGTACTGCTGGTCCACGTGAATGCCGATCTTCGACGTGTAGTAGGCTTGCCCAGTGGCACCCTTGAGCTGGCCGAAGAACCGCTGCGCTGGCGTCTTCGGATCCTCTTCGCCAGCAGCCATCTGCGTCAACACGGCCAGCCGCTGGTCCGGTGTCGCCTGCATGAAACGCTTCCCGTTGAGGTCTACGGAAAGCGCGTCGACGCTCTGCAGCCCGCTGCGCCATCGTATCTGCCGCTCCGTTTCGGACTCCGACAGCTTGCGATCGATCTCGCCTGCGACGCGGGCGGCACGCGCACCGGGAGAGTGATCGTCCGTCGGAATGATGATCTCACTCAGCTCGTCCACCATCGCGAACTCCGCCGGCGTGAAGAACCGCGCCGCGAACGTGAATGGCGACATCGCCGCCAGCAATCGCGGCGACAGCAGCGGGATCAACAGCGCCGAGGCCGTCGCGCCCAGCAGCTCGCGCCGCGTGAGCGTCCAGGGAGACGTGGCGTCGCTCATATGGCCCTCTTCCGGAATTCGTCCGCGAGGTACTCGCACGACCGCCATGCGAGCGACATGATCGTCCACGTCGGGTTCTGGCACGACGCGCTGACGTGCGAGCTCCCATCCACGACGAAGAGATTGTTCACATCATGAGACTGCTGGAACTGATTGAGCACGGATGTCCTGGGATCGCTGCCCATGCGCGCCGTACCCAACTCGTGAATGGACCAGCCTTCCGTCAGCAGTTCGCGATCGACGCCGACGATCTCGATGCCGGCCGTCTCGAACATCTCCTTCGCCGACGTCGCCATGTCCTCGCCCATCTTCCGCTCGTTGTCGCTGAATTGATACTGAAAGCGTAATGCGGGAATGCCCCACGCATCCTTCACGTCGGGATCGATGCTGACCGCACTCTCGTAGCGCGGCAGCACCTCGCCGAACGCGCCGATGTTGATGAAGGCGCCGGCGTGGTCGCGCACCTCCTTCTTGTATTGCGCGCCAAAGCCCGGACGATCGGTGTGCCACGGGAACATCGACTGGCCGCTGTTTCCCTCGAATCCATAGCCACGAATGAAGCCATCCTGCCGGTCGGCGAGATTGCGAAAGCGCGGGATGTAGAAGCCGCCGGGCCGGCCATCTTCGATCGTGTGCTTCTTGCCGACGAGATCCTTGATCAACCCCGTGACGCCGGGCCCCATCACGTGCTCGCAGAAGTTGTGTCCGACGTGGCTACTCGAGTTCCCGATGCCATTGGGATGCTGCTCCGACTTCGACAACAACATCAGGCGAGCGGATTCGAGCGTCGACGCCGCGAGCACGACGACCTTGGCCTTGGCTTCATACGACTTGTGCGTCACGCTGTCGACGAACGCCACCCCGCGCGCCTTGCCGGTCTTCTTGTCGACGAGCACCTCGTACGCCGTGGAGTTCGTACGCAACGTGAGGTTGCCCGTGTCCATCGCCGGATAGATGAGACCCGTCGGGGAATCGAACGCCGCATGGATGTCGCATCCACCCGCGCGACGGTTGCACGCGCCGCGACCATAGCACTTGCTGCGGTACTTGTTGTGCTTCAGTCCATCGGTGGTGACACCGGCGCGATACGGCGTGAGCACGCGTCCCATCCCCGCCAGCTTGCCGCGCAGCATCACCTCGCCCGCATTCAACTTCGTCGGCCGCTGAAAGAGGCTGTCTGGAAGGTGCGGCAGGTTCTCCTTGTGTCCCGAGATCCCGAGATAGCGGTCGACGCGATCGTAGTACGGCTCGATGTCCTTGTACGAGATTGGCCAGTCTTCGCCGAATCCATCGCGCGACTTGGCCTTGAAGTCGTAGTCGGACAGTCGCAGCGCGAGACGTCCCCAGATGTTGGTCTTGCCGCCCAGTGCACGCGCGCGGACCCACGCGTACGGACTTCCGGTGTAGGGATGATCCTTCTCGTCGACGAGAATGTTCTTCGCGTAGTCGAGGTTCCCCCACCCGCCGACGTACGAGTAGACATGCTTGTACGCACTGTTCGCGGCGTAGGGCCGCTGACGAATCGTGTACTCGTTCTGCGACAGCGAATGCGAGCCGGGTGGCGCGTCGCCTCGGCGCGGATGATCGTACGGCCACTGCATCGACCGCAGTTCCTTCTCGATGGGCAGCTTCCTTCCAGCCTCGAGCATCAACACCTTGAGGCCCTTCGACGTGAGCACGTGCGCGGCCATGCCGCCCGCCGCGCCGCTACCCACGACGATGGCGTCATACGTCGTCGCGAGGTCAGCCTCGGGCGACTCGGGAGGCGCAGTGATGACGAGCGTCATTTTGCCGGACGCAGCACGATGTTGCGATACTCGATAGGTCCGTGATCGCCCTGCAGCAACAGCGGACCCGGCGCGCCTTCGTCGCTATCCAATGCTCCGCCAGTCGGGCCGGGAATCTCTCGATTGCAGATGACCGTCCTGCCGTTCGCGACGACGGTGATCATGCGTCCGACGAGCGTGATGTCGAATGACTGCCACTCCCCCGGCTTCTTCGCCATGACCTCACTCGGCGCAAGGAAGCCGTAGACGCCGCCGAGCAGGTCGTTCTGCGACTCGGTGGTGAGGCTGTCCTCGATCTGCACCTCGTAGCGTCCGCGCTGATACACACCGCTGTTGCTGCCCTTCGGGTACCGGAACTCGAGGTGCAGCGTGTAGTCGGTGAATGTCCGTTCGGTGACGAGGTTCGCGCCCGACCGGGGACTCTGGAGCACGCCGTTCACGGCGCGCCACTGGTTGGTGCCAAGCGCGCGCCAGCCCGTGAGATCCTTGCCATTGAAGAGCGGAATCGGATTTCCCCACTGGGGCTTCGCCGTGCGGCGCAGCGATGGTGCGCGCTTGGCCGAGAAGTCGGAGCGCTTGCCGTCGGGGAAGGTCATCGTACCTCGGAGTTCGTCGCTTTCCATGCGACCTTCGACCTGTAGGTCGCCCGTCCCCTGCTCCCACTGTGGGGGAATGGCAAAGCGGATCATGCCGCCCGTCGTATCGATGCGTGCGACGGGCCGAGCCATACCGACGACGCCGACAAACTGGCCGACGAGATAGCCGTTGCCGGACGGTCGGACTTCGAGCCACGACGGGACCTTGTTGGCTCCCTGCGTCACGATGAAATCCCATCGGCCGACGATGGTGCCTTGCGCAGCGCGCTCCGCGTTGGTTGTCATCCCGAGCGAAGCCAAGGGATCTGCTCTTCTGGTGCCCTGCTTCGAATCGCCGTGCGAGATGACTGACGTCAGCGCAAGAAGGGCGGTAGTGAACTTCCACATGATGCGGAACTCCTGTCGTGGAGAGGCTGCGAGAACATCGTCCACGATTCAGGAGTCGGCAACCCGTTCCTCTCCCTACGGATGCCCCGCCGCCACCCTGCTCTCGGCCGGCAGGCCGGCACTCAGGAGGTTGACGAAGAGGCGCATCGCACCCGGCACGCCACTCGAAATCTGCTGCGAGAAGTTGAGCGTCGTGTAGACGAAGCGTCCCTTGCCCACCGTGGCGACGAGAATCGCGTTCCTGTTCTCCTTCTCGCCGGGATCATGCATCTCGACGACGGTCGCATAGCGCGAATCGGCCGACGATGAAATCGCCCTCGCGCGCTCGCCAACCCACTTTGCCCAATCGTCGTCGCGAATGGCGTTGGGCCAGGTGAGCAGGCGCGCGCGCGCGTCGAGCACAGTGACGGGCGCGTCCTCCATCAGCACACGATCGACCACCGGCTGTGCGAACGTGACCGGAAATGGCAGGAGGCCGGGCTGCATCGCCGCTTGCGTGTTGCTCATCACGACGACAGTGCCGCCCTTGCGCGCGAATTCCATCAATCGCGGCACCTGGCCGAGCAGGCCGGGATCCACGCGAAATGCGTCCGGGCCGATGACGACGGTGCTGATGCCGTCGAGATCGAAGCGGAGCAGTCCTTCGTTGTTGAATGGATACGCCGGAATGCCAAGCTGCTTCAGCGCGACGTCCCCGTCCTCGCCCACACCGCGAACGTACGCGACGGCGAGCTTGCCCGGGATGTCGACGTCCACCGCCTGGATGCGAACCGTCGCATCGCGAAAGAGGTGGATCGGCGGCAGATACGAGTACTGCGCGGTCTTGAAGCCCGCGGCGAACGTATCGGGAGGTGCGACGCCAAGGACACTGATCTCGTGGCGTCCCTCCGTCGGCGCGCCCTTGAGCGGCAGTCGAATCTCACGCCATTCACGCGGCGCAAGGCTCATCGACGTCGGCAACGAGTCGAGACGCATGCCCGACGGAACCTTCGGCTTGACGACGAACCGAAGTGGCTTGTCCGAGAACGACTTGATCGAGACGCGCAGTTGATTGCGCAACGGCTTCCCTGCCTGCGCCCACTCGAGGGCGCGCTCGAAGCCGAGCGTCACGGCGGGAACGCCGGTGACGTCGCGATCGCGGACACCGAGCGCGGGATCCGCGGACTTGAAGACGACGGTGCCGACGCTCGCCGCGACCGTCGTCGCGCCGACGTTCAGCGTGGCGGTGACGTCATTCGGGCGACGCATGTTCTCTGGCACGGCGACGCCAATCGTCGTCCAGTCCTTGAGCGGCGGCCCGGCGCGCGGCGCACCATCGAGCGACGTGGTGACGAGCGGATAGAAGTTGTCCTGAACCTTCCAGACCCACCACGGATGCGCGTAGGCGAGACTCACCACCGAGCGCCGCACCTGTGCGCTGCCGTGCGCGGGCACGCGAACCGCCTCGGTCATGCGCACGGGGACCGCGCCGGAGACGGTGACGTCGTTGAGCATCACGTCTGCGTCGCCGTGGTTGAACACGGTCACCGTGACGAGCGCGGTGTCGCCACCGGCGAGGAACTCTCGATCGGCCACCGTCTCGAACGACACACCACCCGCCGCGAGCAGCGCATCGGCTGATCGGCGCTGTGCGAGGTCGATCGATGCGTCGAGGTCGAGGAGGTTCGCATCGCAGGGGCGCAGGCGCGTGCCGAGGCTGACGGCCATGTCACGCGACGGATGGCGACACGCGGGAACCGCCTTGCGCACGATGGACGCGAGCTCGAACACGCGCCCCAGGTATCCGACGATGTTCGACGGATGCTCCACGTCGAGACTGGCGCGTGCCGAGTCGGCAGCGGCGATGATCATGGGAATGCGGCGCGCCAGGTCCGGAAGCGCGCCGCTTTGCAGGCGAGCGAAGCTCGTGTCGATGCCATCGAAGAGTGACTTCGGTGGCGAGCTGTCGGCGGTGCGCGAAGCGATTCGGCGCAGCGCGACGATGCCCGAGCCCTGCCATGGAGCGGTCGCAAACCCGATGGAGCGCAGTTGCGCCCGGCTCTGCGCAGCGAGGCCAGCGTACGTCACGCCGCGCAGCCGGTCGTACTCATGCGTGTCGATCGACACCCCTGCGCCGGGCTCGAACAGCGCGAGTGGCGACCACGGGAGCCCATACGTCGCCTTGCCGAATCGCGCGCTGTCGAGCGCCGCGTCGAAGACTTCTCGCGCGAGGACGGCACTCGCCTGCCGCTGCCCGTCGTGATCTGCCGAATCGAGCGCGGCGCGCGAGATGATGACGTGCGGCCGAAACGAGCGGACGATCGTGACGAGATCGGCGAGCAGCGTGTCGTGATCCCACTTGCGGAATGCGTCGGTCGCCGAGCGCGCGTTGCCGAAGTCGTAGGCGCGCGTAAAGAACTGTTCGCCGCCATCGATCCTGCGCGCGTTGAGCACCTCTTCGGTGTGAATCGCGCTGAGGGCGAGACCGGCCTCGACGCCGGTGTAGTTCGGATTACTCTCGCCGCGCGAGAGCGAGAGATATCCCGTCTCGACATGCCGGCCCTTGGCGAGCCATGCGATGAGGTCGGCGTCTGCGTCACCCGGACGTGCGCCGATGATCAGCACACGTGGCGTGACGGTGAGTCCGTGCACCAGCGCGTGGAGCCGCGCGGCGCCGCGGTCCTGCCCGCGGAGTGGAGCGCTCGCCGCGAGCAGGAACATGGAACAGATCATCCATGACGCGAGCTTCATCGGCGCGAGTCTCCAGGAGGAATGCTCACTGGAATAACGCGCGCGCCTTCAGCGAATCAATGGACGATGACGAGCCTTCAGCAAATCCTAATGCGCTCTTAATGAAGGCCGAACGCGTTACTTCACGACCGTGAATGGCGACGTGACGCTCGTCGTGCCCCACTCGATACGCAGCGTGCCGCCCGATGCCGTGGGATCGATGTGGTAGGTTACCTGCTCCGCCGCTGCCGCTGTCTTTCCGAGCTTCATCGGCGCGCGACCGATCTCGAGCGCAGGCAGGTACGGAACGCCCCACTGTCCCGGCTTGCCGAGCTTGCCGAGGATGAGCTTCCACTCTTTCGCGTCGGGCAGCGTGTTGATGGTGTAGCTGCCCGGTGCCAGCGTGACTGCGCCGAACTTGAGTGTCTTGTCGGACGTGATCACCGTGGCCTGGTCCGCGCCGGTGCGCCACTCGCTGCCAGGCGGCATCAACTGCGCCTCGGAGCGTCCCTTGAGAAACGGGCTGCCGTACTCGATGGCGATGTTCGCGCCACTGATCGTCCAGTCGCCCTTCATGTGCGGACTGCCACCGCCGCCCTTTCCCGTCTGGACGGTCTTCTGTGCGCTGGCTGCCGACGCCAGCATCGCGACTGCAGCGACTGCGGTAAGCAAGGTCTTCATGCTGATTGTCTGGTGGGGGGTGGGAATTCCAGCAGCGAATACTCGGTAGGAGGTACCTGTCGTCGCTACTGGAGTTCCATCGGGCCTATCGATGACGGATCAGTGGCCCTTGCGCGCTTCTCGCACGGCCACGGTCAACGCCGGCACGATCTCGAGCACGTCGCCCACGATGCCGTAGTCCGCCACCTTGAAGATCGGCGCTTCCTTGTCCTTGTTGATCGCGACGATCGTCTGCGACGTCCGCATGCCGGCGAGATGCTGGATGGCGCCGCTGATGCCGAGGGCGACGTACAGCTGCGGGCTGACCTGACGACCGGTCTGGCCGATCTGGTCGCTGTGCGGACGCCAGCCGTCATCCGTCACTGCGCGCGTCGCACCGACCGCCGCGTTGCCGAATGCGTCGGCGAGATCCTCGACGAGCTTGAAGTTATCGGCGGACTTGAGTCCACGTCCGCCCGAGATGATGATCGATGCATCGCCCAGGTCGGGTCGTCCCTTCGCGCCTTCCTTCACCTCGACGACGGTGACCTTCGGGCCCGATGCCGCCGATGGTGCGACATTCTCCACGTGCGCCGCCTTTGCATTCTCAACAGCCGTGAACGCGCTGGGGCGGATGCTGACCACCGCTTGCGGACCCGTGACGACCAAGGTCATGATCACCTTGTTCGCGTAGCCGGGGTGCGTCACGGTGAGCGCGTCGCCGCTCACGGCGATCGACGTCACGTCCGTGACGATGGGGATGTCGAGGGACGCCGCGATGCGTGGACCAAGGTCGCGACCCTGCGAGGAGAAGCCGAGGACGATTGCGCGATAGCCGCCCGACTTGGCGCGGTCGGCGAGCGTCGCTGCCAGGGATTCACGTGCGAACGACGCGAAGTCGGCGCTCTCGGAGACGAGCACGACGTCCGCGCCGTAATTGCCGAGCTGCGATGCCTTGCCGCCGGCACCAGGGGCACCAGCGAGAAACGCGTGCACTTCACCGCCACCTGTCGCATCGGCCAATTGGCGCGCGGCCGTCACCGCTTCGAAGGCAACCTTGCGCAGCTCTCCGCCGCGCGTCTCCGCGAACACGAGGACGTTCGACATCAGAGCACCTTCGCTTCGTTCTGGAGCAGCTTCACGAGCTCCGGGACCGCGGCCACGCCTTCACCGATGATGCGGCCGGCCGGCCGTTCGGGTGGCAGCTCCATCTTCTGCACCGTGACGCGCACGGCACCCAACTGTGCAGGCTTCGATTCGAGCGGCTTCTTCTTCGCCGCCATGATGCCCTTGAGGGATGGATAGCGCGGACGAGCGACACCTTCGTCGATCGTCACGGTGGCCGGCAGTGGGAACGTTACCATCTCCGCCGCACCTTCGAGCTCACGGCGCGCCGTGCCCTGTCCGTTGGCGATGCTCAACTCGGAGGCCGCGGTGACGCATGCGATGCCGAGCAGCTGCGCAGTCGCGGTGCCGACGACGGCGCCCGATGTGTCGAATGCGTGCTTGCCAAAGAGGACGAGGTCGAAGGCGCCGTCCTTGAGCTCCGCGGCGAGCGCCTTCGCGATGGCGAGTCCGTCGACGGGGACGGCGTCGACCTTGAGATGGACGGCGCGATCGGCGCCCATGCTCATCGCCTTGCGCAGGGATTCCTGGACGTTGTCGGGTCCAAGGGCGTAGACGACGGTCTCGCCGCCGCCCGCCTTTTCGTTGATCTGGAGGGCAGCTTCGACGGCGTATCCGGCGAAGTCGTCCATGTCGAATTTCAGTCCGGTCTCATCGATCGCGGTGCCGGACGCGGCGATCTTGAAGCGTGACTCGGAGTCGGGCGTGCGCTTGATACAGACAGCAATCTTCACTGCCGGCCCTCCATGTGAAAAGATTCACATGAAGTGTAGATACGCACGCCGCGAAGAGGTAGGGCTTGGCATGACGCGTTGCCTCACTTCGCGCCCTCATCGAGGCCATCGGGGTCCTCGTCTTCATTGCTCTGCAGTGCGCCGCCCGAGTTCTGCGTCGCTCCGCCCGGTCGCCCCGCAGCACCCTCTTCGGTGGCGCTCGCCACCGTCTGCCGAGCAGCACCCGGTGCCCCGAGCGCCTCACGAACTCCGAGCTTCTTCGTGTCCTCCATCTCCTCGTGCTCAGTTCCTTCCTTGAACTTGTCCATCATCATCCTCCGGTCGAGCGACAGTGAAGCAAGGGAAGTGCCGACCAGTCCAGAAGCCGGCCGAATCGTGAAGTGTCGTCGGGTTCGTTGGAGATCGCACCTTATTCGTCGAAGTGCGTCCTGGACGAAGTAAAATGCAGGCCCGCGATCCGCAATGCCGGTCGGAAGAGCGCATGCGCACGAGGACGTTCGCGCTGGAACAGAGCTCCGCCGCGGTGGTACCTCACCATTGATCGGCACGCATACCCTCATGACGCCGGCTCCTGCGGAACTCGACGGATCGTTCGCGCTGCGAGATCAGGCCCCTCTGCCTTCCACTGAGAATCAATGCTCGAAGCTGTGTTCCGCTTCGCCACTCGGAGCTTGGCGCTTGCCGCGTGGATGGGCGGTACGCCCCATCTCGTTCTTGGCCAGTCGCCACCAGGCATTCTGACGGCTCCCGCCATTGCCTTGGAGGGTGCGAGTGCTTCCATCAGCTTGATATGGCCTGGCTTTTGGCAGTCGACTCAGTCCTATGTATTGACACGTCGCCGCACCGACGCGCTCTTGCTTTCGACTGACACTCCAACGGCAGGCTTCGCGCCAGTTTCGGGAGTCGCGGGACTCGAGTCGGGCGGGCGCCGTCCTTACTACCATGTCGGTCCGGTTAGGGACTTCATGGCGGATGCGGGACTATTGATAACGGGGTCTCCGGCGTCACAGCGGACGATCATGGCTGCGGTCAGCTCGCGCTACCAGACCGTCGCGGGGCTCGTCCATGAGACGTTTCACGGTTTTCAGTTACGCACGTTCGCCGCGCCGGCTATGCCGCCGAGCTTTGTGCCTCTCGACTCGCTCGGCGACACAGCAGTGTTCATCAGATCGCTGAACGATGAAAGAGGACTCATCTCATCGGCGCTACGAACTGACGACACGGTCCGGCTTCGCGCTGATGTTGCGCGTTCCTGAATGCCCGAAATCGCCGCCTTCGCGGTATGCCTGCGTCGGTGCGTTACGCCGAAGAACAGACTGAGCGCATCGAAGGCGCCGCCCAGTACGTTGGGTATCAGGCGGGCTTTCGTGCGCTAGGAATTCCTGCGACACAATGGCGGGATTCGCTTGGAGCGCAGTTGGCGATCCCTCTTGATTCCCTGCCCAGCCTTTTCGGGCGCGGAGGAGAGTTGGTCCGCTGGCGACTCTACGCAACTGGTGCTGCCGAACTGACGATACTGGAGTCTCTTGGGCTGCCCTGGAGGGCGCCCCTGCAGTCAGGCTGTGCGCCGGCGCAACTGCTACAGCAATGGCTCGACGCAGGATCCGCTCGCGTGCTCCGCGGCTTCGAAGCGTGTCCTGCGTCGCCGCTGGCGACCCCGTGAGCTCCAATCGCAACTCACCGAGACTTACTTGAACGCGCTCAGCCCCGTCACCGCCTGCCCGAGAATCAGCGAGTGCACATCGTGCGTGCCCTCGTACGTGTACACGCTTTCCAGATTCGCCATATGACGCATCGCGCTGTACTCGGCGAGAATCCCGTTGGCGCCAAGCAGTCGGCGCGCCTCCCGAGCGATATCCGTCGCCATGCTGACGTTGTTGCGCTTCGCCAACGACACCTGCTGCGGCGTCATCGTCCCAGCGTCCTTCAGGCGCCCAAGGTGCAGCGACACCAACTGCGCCTTCACGATCTCCGTCAGCATGTCGGCAAGACGCACCTGCTGGATCTGGAAGCCGCCAATCACCTTGTCGAACATCACGCGCTGCTGCGAATAGGCGAGCGCTTCCTCGAAGCACGCCATCGCCGCGCCCATCGCGCCCCACGAGATGCCGTACCGCGCCTGCGTGAGGCACATCAGCGGGCTCTTGAGACCACCTGACGTGGGGAGCAACGCGTCGGCGGGCAGGTGCACGTCCTGGAACACGAGCTCGCTCGTATCGCTCGCGCGAAGCGAGAGCTTTCCCTTCTGGTCCTTCGCCTTGAAGCCCGCGCTGTCGGTCGGCACCACGAACCCGCGAATCGACTTGTCGCTCGGGTCG
>JBDSML010000280.1:0-3617 GCA_039915865.1 Gemmatimonadaceae bacterium
TGTCCAGTTCGAGCGGTATCAGCGCTCCTTCCGGATGCCAGACCAGCATGTCGGAGAGGATCGCGGGACGCTCGTCGTCCGGCTGCCAGCGCTCGAACGTGCGCGATTCGCGATCCACGACCCAGTATTCCGGGACGCGGTTGCGTTGATAGCGTGGCCGCTTGATCACGCGATCGAATCGTGCCGAGCCAGGCGAGAGCACCTCGACGGCCAGCAGCAGGCGCGACACGAAGTAGATCTCGTCGTCCAGATGTCCATTCGGAACGACGAGCAGGTCAGGTTGCGTCACCATGCCCGGTTCGAGCTTCACGTCCAGCGGCGCGAAGAACACCCTCCCAACTGCCTGCGCACGCACGTACTCGCGGATCCGGAAGAGGAGCGGAACCATGACCGCCTGGTGCCGCCAGTGCGGACTCGGCGTCACGAGCACTTCGCCATCGACCAGCTCCCATCGCTCGCCAGCGGGCGCGGCATCGCGGGCGACGTAGAACTCCGCCTCGGTCCATCGGCGGGCGGCGGACTTCTCTGCTACCATGTGCATAGTCTGCTCGGCTCCCTTTGCGCTCGGCAAGCGGTCATTCTGCAGCATACGCTTGCTGGGACGCCCGACCGTCACCGTTCCGCAGCGCGTATGATCATCAGAGCGCAGTGAGCGCGACCGACCCAGCGCTCAATGTGCAGCGAGACCATTCCTTGAAGGTCTTGTCGTCAGTCACACGGAGGAACATTCCGTGATAACGATCGGTTTACCTCCCAACAATACGTGTGAGGACCGAGCGATGCCGGCCAGGAAGAAGCAAGCGACGGAGAAGAAGGTTGACGTGCCGCCCTGGAAGAAGAAGGCGCCCAAGGGAACGAAGCACAGGAAACTCACGCCAGGCCAGAAGGCCGCGGCAAAGAAGTCCGCGGAGAAGGCCGGGCGCCCCTACCCGAATCTTGTAGACAACATGCGCGCGGCGCGCTCACGCTGAGAAGGCAAGGACTCGGTCGAATGCCGCAGAGCGTCGGGCGACTTACACATGGATAGGCGTCACTGCTGCTCGAGGACGGAAAAGACCTCGTGCTCGACGTGATCGCACAAGTCGCTGAGTAGGTCGACGACATCGCGACCCCTACCGGGCCCCCGCTCCGGGTATGCGAGGGCGAAGTCGACGCGCAGGAACATGTCGAGCTTGGGATCCTCGCCGACAATTCTCGCGGGCACGGACGCCACGATGACGCCGTCGGCAAATGCGCCCGACGTCACGATTGGATCACCGGTCAGCGATACGCCGCGCGCCGTGTTGATGCCCATGGCCGCGCCGTCGCGGATGCTCCCCGTCAACCACGGCGCGTCGGCGGTGGCGAGCGTCTTGAGCTGCCACAGTGGGCTGTCCTGAAAACCGCCGATCTCGTGATAGGGCTGCAACCCTTCAATCGTCGCCTGCGCCTCGTCCGACATCCGAGCAATGGCTTTGCGCGATCGCTGCGCGAACATCACCAGCGACTCGTAAATCGGAAAGCTCACCGGCGCTCCGGCGAGGCTCGTCGCGAGCTCGTCGAGTGACTGGTGCAGGCTGCGCGCGACACTCGCGGCGAGCTGCACGATGTCGTCAGGCACCGG
Source organism: Gemmatimonadaceae bacterium (assembly GCA_039915865.1). Taxonomy (GTDB): domain Bacteria; phylum Gemmatimonadota; class Gemmatimonadetes; order Gemmatimonadales; family Gemmatimonadaceae; genus AG11. Next base: position 1,604 of record JBDSML010000280.1, read on the forward strand.
CCGCGCAACGTGGGCTCGCACGAGGTACCTGCCGCCGCGCATGTCGTACCCATGCACGAGCCGAAAGGCATCGGACGCCACCCAGTCACGCTCGGCGCCAGCGAAGGCCCGGAGGTCGTGGCGCGCGCGTTCCATGGAGGCGCGATGTGGTTGGGTCACAGCGATCGTGGCAATGAGATCATCGTCGCAAGATGCTGAGTCGCTGGGGCGGCGGCCAGTCGCAACCGTGCTTCCGCCCGAATGGCTTACCGGTGAAGACGACCGCCGCGACTCGCTCAGAACGCGGCCATGGCCGCTGGTGACGTGGCGCGTACCGCACAGTGGTGGACCGAGGGCAAGAGCGCCAGCGCGGCATGGCCGCTTGCATTCGAGACCGAAACTGGTCAGTGCGCGTCGCTGGAGGGCGACCATCGCTGATAAGTGGGCGCAACTCGGCACAGTGGGTGAAGCGCAACGAGCGCTGGCTCATCCGTGTGGACGTAGGACATTACGCATCTCACGACACCTCTGCGCGGCGTGTTTGCGTATCTGTATTTTGATGCTCGATGTCCGGAGCCGGAAGATCGTCGGCTTGGCCGTGCACGGGCTAGGTGTTGTGTGAAATGCGGCATCGTGTCAGAAGCCAAGATGGGTTTCAACTGTTGTCGGTAAGAAGGCGATGAGCTAAGCCGCGCCAAACCGCCTCGGCTTGCGACTCCGTAATTGCATGGCGTTCCGTTCTACGCACGTCTGTCAACCGTGTTGGACAATCAGGATGATGATCCAACATCGTTGCGTCTTTCCGATGAGCCCATTTGGGACGCGGCATCGACAACCTTCTCAAGCGCATCCGCACCACGACCAAGGATGTATGAGAACGTCAGGCAAAACAGAACCAGCGTGCGCGGCCCCCATTCCACGAGCGGCTTGGCAATTGCCGCTATGCGCTCGCGGCCAGGTATCGGCTCAACGTGAACAAGTAGCGTCAGTAGCACTACAAACAGTCCAAGACCGCCATAGCGAATGGCGTCCATTCTCAGCCGCTGCGCTCTTGTCGCTGTGAGCAATTGCCAGTGCTCATCGCCGCCATCACTTCAATCCACTCTTGCCTTCGCCTGAGTTTCTCTACTTGTCGCTGGCTCCACCAACCCCACAAGCTTCCCATCTGTCTGCTTAGGAGTGGATTGAGATGTTGGGAACTAAGATTCGTGAGCAAACCGAGGAGATACGCCCCAAAAACGGACATCACGACTGCGGACGTCATGTAACTCACCTCGCTGGTATGGCTGGATGTGGAGAGCCGTTAGGGCGGTTCATGACCACGTCGCATGCAAGCATCGCTTGTTCGACGGCATATCAGCGTTCAATGAGCACGCGAAAGGGCCGATGCCAAAGCACCGGCCCATTCTTGATGACTTCACGAGCAGCGACGGATGCGCGCCTGTCGAGGCGTTTAAGTCAGTGAATACATTTGGGTCAATTGACTTTACAGTCAGGGTGACCGACTGCATTTCTGGTTCGAGGACGAGCGACGCCGTCCATTTCTTGGTCGCCCGACGAAAAGCTCCCAGTCTCATTTCAATTGCCGTGATCTGTGGGGTGTCAGGGCTGCGCATCAAGACTATTCATCGAGATGCCGGCATGGCCACCACAACATTCGGCAAACTATGCACGCAATACCCACCGCCGTCACGAGCGCTTCGCGGACGGAGGCGGCGCTTTATGAGTTCGATCCCGCCCGATGCGCGAGTGCGTAGGCCGGGACAGTAAGTCGCACGAGCGCTATGGCCGGTGCTGGTCGAGGAACTCCTGCGCGCCGGGAGGTAGCAGCAGGTCGTCAGCGATGCTTGCGATCTCCTCGGCATCGCGCCATGCCGACTCGAGGAGGTGCAGCTCACCGTCCAACGCACGGCGCTCGGTTTCCTCGTGGGAAGCCATCTCGAGCGCGAGGCGCGCGTGCGACGGGAGCGTGCGCAGGAGCGCCGCCCCGTGCTTGTGCTTGTCGGAGTCCCATCGCTTCCAGGGGGTACCCATG
>JBDSML010000023.1:0-7821 GCA_039915865.1 Gemmatimonadaceae bacterium
GCCGGCGATCTGGAGTGCGTCGTTGGACGCGCGGAACGCGAGCTCGCTTGCGAAGACCTTGCAGGCCGCGGTCTCGAGCGAGTAGTCGATCCCTCCGCGATCGACCATGCCCGCTGTGAGCATCCACGCGGAATCTGCCGCGTAGGTCTCGGCCGCGTTGACGGCGATCTTCTGCTGGATCATCTCGAACGAGCCGATGGGGCGACCGAACTGCTCGCGCTGCTTCGCGTAGACGAGCGCCTCGTGCATGATGCGCCGCGCGCCGCGCGCGGAGCCAGCCGCGAGACCCAACCGCCCCGAGTTGAGGATCTCGAGCGCGAACTTGAATCCCTGTCCCACGTCGCCAAGCCGATCCGCCGTCGGCACGATCACGCTGTCGAACGTCACCGTACGCGTGTCGCTCGCCTTGATGCCCATCTTCTGTTCCGGTTGGCCGAGCGAGATCCCGGAAGCCTTCGCGTCGACGATGAAGGCCGTGACGCGCTGCTTCATCGTGCCGTCGGCCTGCTTCACCGGAACCTTCGCGAAGACGGTGAACACTCCCGCATAGCCGGCGTTCGAGATCCAGATCTTCGTGCCCGTCAGCGAATACGACGTCCCATCGGCGCTCGGAATGGCTGTCGTCGTCATCGCCTGCGCGTCCGAGCCGGAACCCGGCTCGGTGAGGCAGAAGCCGGCGATCGTTTCGCCACTGGCACACCCCGGAAGCCAACGCTGCTTCTGGTCCGGAGTGCCGAACAGCGTAATGCCCTTGCACCCGATGGACTGGTGCGCACCAAACAGGACGGCGATCGACGCGTCTGTCTCGCCCACCTGCCCGAAGACGCGAGAGAACACCCGCGCCCCCGCACCGAACCCGCCGTACTCCTCCGGAATGTTCACGCCCATCATCCCCAGCTCGCCCATCCCCTTGCGCACAGACTCCGGCATCTTGGCGTCGTGGTCGAGCTGCCTGGAGTCGACATTCTCCGCCGCCCAGTCGCGGAACGTATCGAGAATCATCCGCAGCGACTCGGCGTCTTCGTCGTTGAGGGCAGGGAAGGGGAAGACAAGGTCCTCGCGGATCTCCCCGAGGAACACGCCCTTCGTGAAGGACGGATAGAGGTCCGGGTTCGCGAGGTGCGGCGCGTCGGCGGCGTGCGGCGCGGTGGTCTTGGTGTCGGTCGCGGTCACGGGCGTCTCGCTGTCTGGTGTAGAGGGAAAGATATCGTCGGACCTCCCGATCGGCGTCGGGGGAAATGGGGAAGTGCGCACACGCGGTCGAGGACGCATCTTATTGCCAGGGCAGCCAGCGGCCCGCCACGTCACCTAGCCGACGCGACCATGACGACGACTCCTCGCAGGACTCTCGCGCGCGCGACCGCCATCCTCGCCGCGTCCCTGACGCTTGCCTCAGCGACGCAAGCGCAGGGCGTTCCCGAGCGGCTCGCCGACAGCACGTTCTGGCGGCTGATGACCGACTACTCCGAGCCGTGGGGTGTGTTCCGCTCGGAGAATTTCGTCTCGAACGAGACGTCGCTGCAGTGGATCATCCCCGAGCTCCAACGGACCGTCAAGCCCGGCGGCGTCTACCTCGGCGTCGCACCCGACCAGAACTTCACGTACATGCTGGCCGTGAAGCCGAGCATCGCGTTCATCGTCGACATTCGACATCAGAACGCCGTGGAGCACCTGATGTACAAGGCGCTGTTCGAGATGTCGAACAGTCGCGCCGAGTTTCTCGCGAAGCTCTTCGCGCGGCCAGCTCTCGCCAGCGTGGACGAGAATGCGACGGCGGCGGCGTTGTTCGACGCGTTGGCGAACACGAAGCCCGACAGCGCGCTGTATCGCGCGAACCTCAAGGCCATCAACGACAGGCTGATGAAGGTCCATCACTTCGCGTTGAGCGACAGTGAGGTCGTGTCGATGAGCTGCGTGTATGGCGCGTTCTTCACCTACGGACCGGGACTCAGCTACAACCACAGTTCCGACTGTCGGAATCCCGGCCCGTTCGCCTTCGGCCGCGGTGGACGTCCCGGCGGCGGCGGTGGTGGCAGTGGCATGGGCGGATTCGGGATGCCCGCTTACATGGGCATGATCGTCGAGACCGATAGCACGGGCGCGAATCACAGCTATCTCGCAACCGAGTCCAATTTCCGTGCGATGAAGAACATGGAGGAGCGCAACCTCATCGTGCCGCTGACCGGCAACTTCGCGGGTGAGAAGGCCCTCCGTGCGGCTGGGCAGTATGCACGTGAGCATGGCGCCACGGTGCAGACCTTCTACCTGTCGAACGTCGAACAGTACCTCTTCCAGCAGGACGATGAAGCGCAGCGCTTCTACAAGAATGTCGCGACGCTCCCGATCGATTCGACCAGCACGTTCATTCGGTCGTTCTCGGGCGGGATGTATGGGGCCTACGGGTTGGAGTTGAAGCAGCAGAGTGGCCGGTCGATGCAGTTGGTCAGCAGCGTCCGGGAGACATTGAAGGCGTTCGACGCCGGAGAGCTGACGAGTTGGATCGAGGTGGTGAGGCGTTCGCGGCAGTGATCTGCCGTCCCGCGCGAAGTCGAGGGACCTGCTCTTCAGATGTCGGCCCATTTTGCCTTCCATGGAAACCATGATGCGTCGTTCTGCTCTAGCCTGCGCCGTTATCATCTCCGCAACAGCACTGAATTCCGCTGGCGCACAGCAGCGCACTCCGCAGGACAGCGTCGTGCGCGCCGTCGACCGCGTGTTCGATGCGTGGCGAGACACGCACGGTCCCGGCTGCGCCGTCGGTGTCGGACGCAATGGCACCGTGCTGCTCGAGCGCGGATACGGCATGGCCAATCTCGAGACCGATACGCCCATCGGACCGTCATCGATCTTCCACGTGGCGTCCGTGTCGAAGCAGTTCACGGCGATGGCGATCATGCTGCTCGAGAAGGACGGCAAGCTCTCGGTGAATGACGACCTTCGAAAGTACGTCCCCGAGATCCCCGACTATGGCACGCCGATCACCATTCGACACCTGCTGACGCACACGAGCGGCCTGCGCGACCAGTGGAATCTCATCGGACTTTCGCGCGGACGGTTCGAGGAGAATCGGATCACCGAAGCCGACGTCATGGACATTCTTCCTCGGCAGACGGCGCTCAACTTCAAGCCCGGCGCGGAATACGTGTACAGCAATTCGGGATTCACGCTGCTCGCCGTCATCGTCAAGCGCGTGAGTGGCAAGTCGCTGCGCGACTTCGCCGACGAGCGGATCTTCAAGCCACTCGGCATGACGCACACGCATTTCCACGACGACTACACCATGCTCGTGCGCGGCCGGACGTCGGCATACGCACCGAGTGGCACCACGTGGAGGGTGAGCATCCCGAACTTCGACACCTATGGCGCGACGAGCCTCTACACGACCGTCGGCGACCTGATCAAGTGGGAGGCGAACTTCGATGCGCCCGTCGTTGCCGACCGCACCATCGTGGAGCGCATGGAGGCGCCGACGCTACTCGCCAACGGTGACACGTCGTCCTATGGATTCGGCATCACGACAGGCAAGTACCGCGGTGCGCGCGTCGTCGAGCACAATGGCGCCGATGCCGGCTACCGCAGCTATGCTGGACGCTTTCCACAGAGCGGCATTTCAATCGCGGTGCTGTGCAATGCGGCGACGTCCAACACCACCGCCCTTGCCCGCGGCGTCGCTGACGCATTCCTCGGCACATCGCTCGCACCCGTCGAGGTCGCAGTGGTGCCGCAAGCGCAGCCCGTGAGCCCGGAGCTCGTTGCCCGGCGTGCCGGTGTCTACGTCCAACCGACGACACTTCAAATCGGCGAGTTCACCGCGTCCGCTGGCAAACTTCGCATCGGGCGCGACGGTCCCGAGCTCGTCGCGGTCGCCGAGAATCGATTCCGGCCCGCGAACAACGCCGTCGAGTACCTGTTCGGGCCAGGTGAACATGCAGGCTTCGAACGTCGGCCGGTGAGCGGCGGTCGCGCGACACCCTTCGAGTGGAAGGCGCCCGTCGTCGCAACGAAGGCATTGCTCTCGGCCTACGCCGGCCGCTACGTGAGCGACGAACTGGGCGGGGCTGTCTACACCGTCACCGCCGGCGATTCGACGATCGCGTTGCGCACGGGAACAGAGTCGCCCGACCAGGCGCGGCTCATGTTCGCCGATACGTTCGTCATGGACGGCACGACGATCCAATTCACACGAACCAGGGGCGCCATTACAGGGTTCGAGGTGACGGACGCTCGAGTGCGTCGAGTGAAATTCGTGAAGCGGTGAGGATGGGGAGTCGCCGTTTCCTCAATCAGCGCCGCCGATCAAGCGCTGCACGGCGAGCAACAGCGCTTGAGACAACTGCGATGGCCGCGACACCACGCGATATCCTGCCGACCCGAAGATCTCCGCGAGATACGACGAACCGTCCGACGCATCGACCGTGATGCAGAAGGGGTGAATCCCCTGCTGTCGCGCGTTCATGACTGCGTGTCGTGAATCCTGCACCGCGTAGTCGACGAAGTACTCGAAGTCGTGCGGCTTGCCGTCGGAGAGGATGAGCAGCAGCCGGTGTGGTGCAGGGTGGTTGCTCAACATCGTCGTCGCATGGCGGACCGCAGCACCAAGCCGCGTCGTCCCATGCGGAGCCAGCGCGCCGATCCGCTGCAGCACCGCCGATGAATTCACCTCGCCGAATGCCTTGAGCGTGTGCACACGGACATTCGACGCGCCCTCGCTCGAGAACGCGAGCATCGAATAGTCGTCGCCCAGTGCGTCGAACGCCGCCGTGGCGACGAGAGCGGCGATACGTTCGATGTCGATGACGCGCTGCTCGCCCGCGACTACGTCACTCGTCGACTTGCTCACGTCGAGCAGCAGCGTGATCGCGAGCTCTCGGCGCCCCGGTCGCACATGTGAATACAGGCGGTCTGTCGGTGCGACGTTCATCCGGCGATCCACCATCGCCGCGACGCACGCTTCGAGATCCAGTTCGTCGCCTTGCAGCTGCCGCCGCAGGCGAACGCGATGTGAGCGCAGGCGCTCGAACTGTCGCTTCGCCTCCTGCACCTCTCGCACGTGTGCATGCAACGCGTGCGTGGCCCATTCGGATGTGCCGAGCGATGGCGGGATGACGCGGACGATCGTGCCGGCGGGGCGGAAGCCCTGCGCGTACAAGTCCCATTCTGGATAGCGGAACGTGACCTCCTTGTCGTCCGCTACGTCGACCGGCGGGCGCTCCGCTGTGCCGGCGAGCGTGTCGTCTTCCGGCGCGTCGTCGCTGCCCGTGCGAGAGGCATCGGCGGAGTCTTCGCTCGCGCTGGGGTCGACGTCGGTGTTCTGCTCGCTCTCATTTTCGCGGCCAGCGGTTCCCGTCGTTTGCGCGCGAGCCGAGGAGGGCGAATCCGTGGACTGCGTGGATGCGCCGCCTTGCTTGTCCTGCGAAGAACTCGGCTGCGTCGGACCCGCCATCGCCGGCCGCGTCCGCGCATTCTGCGCCTGCGGTGAGGGATTGTGTTCGATTTTGCCGTCGACCGACTCCAGTTCGGCGACAGGCGTCTCATCCTCCGGAAGCTGCGTCGTGATCGTCGTGTCCCACAGCGTCATCTCCGGCATCCGGCGATAGGCGCGCGCTGCCTCCGCGCCGTACTTCGCCCCGAGCACCAGCGCGGCGCGACGAGCCCACTCGGCGTTCGACTCCGCGTCGTTCGCTGGGAGAAGTGTCGGGAGATCCGTGTCCTCAGTCAGTTCGCTGCGATGAGATCCCGAAAATGTTCGTCGAAACATCTCTTCGACGCGAAGCTCGATGCCAGTTCTCCGACGCGGTGTCGGACGTTGTGTCATCGCTTCGGCACGCGCAGTGTCGAGCGTTGCACGAAGACCCGGTTGGTTCGCGGCGATCTGCGCGTCGATTGCCGCAGCTTCGGCGAGTTGAAAGAGGTCGCGCTCCAGGTCCGTCGCCGCATCGCGCGCATGTCGCGCACTCGAACGACGAATGCGCTCCGCGTGCTGGACGGCGATCACACGATACTGCTCGAGCGGTGAGACGTCGGAGCGTTTCCGGGGAAGAGCCGAGGGCAGTCGGATGCTCAAGGCTTTGCTTTCGGATGCGCCGAGTTGTTTGGCGGACGTGAGCTTCCCGAGCGTGCGAGCTGTCAGGCCGGCTCTCTTTTCTGGCGCGCGCGATTCAATGAGGAGCGTCTGCCCATACATCGCCTTGAGGTAATGCTGAAGCCGCACGCGGACGTCGTCCAGTTGTGCGGCGTCCTTCCGCTTCGCGGCGAGGAGTGGACGTGCGGTCCCATTCACGCGCGACAGCAGGCGTTGTGCCGGATGCCAGAAGCGGATTGGCTTGCGTGCCACGATCAGAGCAGCGCGGAAACGACGTCGTCCACGGCGGACAGGAGATCCGCGTCGTCACTCAATGCCGTCGTGATCGCCGCGTGACATGCGTCGCGCGGTGAGACGCCGCCGGCAATCAGTCGCGCCGCGGCGACGAGCACGCGCGTCCCCGGACCTTCCTGCAATCCCTGGTCGCGCAGGTGACGAACCTTCTCGGCGACACGAACGAGCGATGCCGCGGTGCGCCGATCCACTCCGCCTTCATGCATGACGATCTCCGTCTCCGCAGGCGCCGGCGGAAAGTCGAACTCGATATTCACGAAGCGCTGTCGCGTGCTCGGCTTGAGATCCTTGATCGCGCGCTGGTATCCCGGATTGTACGACGCGACGAGGAGAAATCCCGGCGCAGCGTGAATCAGCTCGCCCGTCTTCTCGAGCGGCAGCACCCGGCGATCATCCGTGAGCGGATGGATGACCACAGTGGTGTCCTGCCGAGCTTCGACGAGCTCGTCGAGATAGCAGATGGCGCCGATGCGCGCGGCGCGTGTGAGTGGTCCGTCGCTCCAGACTGTCTCGCTTCCCTGGATGAGAAAGCGGCCGGTCAAGTCCGAGGCGGAGAGGTCGTCGTGGCAGGCGACGGTGATGAGTGGACGTTGCAGTCGCGCGGCCATGTGTTGGACGAAGCGGCTTTTGCCGACACCGGTGGGGCCTTTGAGGAGGACTGGGAGTTGGCGGTTGAAGCAGGTGGTGAAAGTTTCTATCTCGGTGCCGGTGGGGAGATAGTAGGGTATTGGGTCAGTCGTGGTGGCAGTCATGTGTACCAAATTGCATACATGGTGTTGACGCCGCTAGGCCCGGTCGGGTGATGCGACGGAGCAGCGGTGATTGAGATCATCGGGTCCCATGCGTGGATCGGACCACTCGTCACGGACGTTGCTTGTGATTGGGTCGGTGACTAGACTTGTCGCTCTGTCCGCTCGTCGTGATTGAGTGGCGGACGGGACGTAGCGCAGCCCGGTAGCGCACCTGAATGGGGTTCAGGGGGTCGCGGGTTCAAATCCCGCCGTCCCGATTATGTAAGTCAATTTTGATGATATGCTCAGCATAAAGCGCCCGGCCCACAACGCCGGGCGCTTTCCTTTCTAACCCCACGCGCCGCAGAAAGTCGGAGCGCGAGTTGCCCGATGCCAAACTTCGGCGCGTGAACACACTCCTACTCTCCCAACTCTTGTCCGCGATTGGATTGGGAGCGCGCCGATGACGACGACGCGCTTTCTCAGCGACTCGAACCTCGTGCAGCTTCTCCGTCCGGCCACGTACCACAGTTGCCGACTCGGGGGAGAGGATCGAGTGACGCTCGCAAGAGCCCCGCGAGCGCGATGTCGCGTTCCTTTAGCGACTATCGCTTTGCTGCGACAGATACTGTGGTTTGACATCGACACCTCACTCACGAGGACGGAGATGCCAACCACGGAAGTCGTTGCGGCACAATGAAGTCGCGATGGATC
>JBDSML010000043.1:0-12706 GCA_039915865.1 Gemmatimonadaceae bacterium
GCGTACAGCTCGAGGTCAATTCAGCGTCGCTGCAGCTGGAGAAGCGCGACTTCGACGAGGCCAAGCGGCGCTGCGATCGCGCGATGGCGCTCGCCGGCCACCTCGACGACGTGCGCGCCAATGGCGAGGCGTCCAAGGTGTACGGCATCATCGCCCGTGAGACGGGCGACCTGGTGGGCGCCGAGATGCATCTCACCGCAGCGCGCGATGTCGCGACGGCGGCGAAGGACCTGGCGCTCGAAGGCGATACCAACCGCGAGCTCGCCGAGCTGTATGGGCGACTTGGCCGCAATCGCGAGACGCTGCAGGCACTCAATCGCGCCCACGCGTGCTTCACGCAGCTGCGGTCGCGTCACGAGCTTGCCGACGTGGGGCGTCGCATGGCGCGCCTCGAGGGCGACTTCCTCGACGTCGTGCGCAAGTGGGGTGAGTCGATCGAATCGAAGGACGTGCACACACAGGGTCATTGCGAGCGCGTCGCCGATCTCGCCGGCGCACTCGCCGCGAAGGCCGGCTTCGACGAGACGTCGCTGTTCTGGTTCCGCATCGGCGCGCTGCTGCATGACGTCGGCAAGCTGATCGTGCCGGCCGAAGTGCTGAACAAGCCGGGTAAGCTCACGGAAGAGGAGTGGGCGCTCATCCGCCAACATCCCGCCGCCGGCGAGCAGATGCTCGCCGACGTGCAGTTTCCATGGGACGTCGCGCCGATGGTGCGCAGTCATCACGAGCGCTGGGACGGAAACGGCTACCCCGATGGGCTCGTCTCGGAAAAGATTCCGCTGCAGGCGCGCATTCTCTGCATCGCCGACGTCTACGACGCGCTGACGACGGAGCGCAGCTACAAGCGCGCCTTTTCGCAGCTCGAGGCCATCGAGATCATGCGGCGCGAGGTGGGTCGTCAGTTCGACCCGCAGCTGTTCCAGCTGTTCGAGGAGCTCGTTCGTCGCGGAACGGTGAGTGCGCCGTCAGCGGCGCAGCGCGGCACGCCACTGCGCCGCTCCGGTGCCATCAATACGGTGATGGTGTCCGAGGAGGACGACCTCACGGGCGCACTCGTTCGTCGCGCCTTCGTGAACGTGACGTCGGCCGTGCTCGCGGAGCGCCGCCGCACGGGTGCGCAGGTGTCGCTGCTCGTCATCGACGTCGACCAGTTCAAGTCCGTCAACGACACGTTCGGTCACCTTGCCGGCGATGACGCGCTGCGCCTGGTGACGAGTGTCACGCGTGACATGCTGCGACCGGGTCAGTACGTCGGCCGCTATGCCGGCGACGAGTTCGTCGTGCTGTTGCCGGGCCTCGATGCCGCGGGCGCCGGCGCGCTCGCCGAGGAAATTCGCCGCACCACGGCCGCGCTCGCGATTCCGCTCCGCGAAGAGACCGACCGCACGATGTCGGTGACGCTTTCCATCGGTGTGGCCACTGCACCGGAAAACGGTGAGTCGTTCGAGGCGCTGTTCACCGCCGCCGACCGTGCACTGTTCGACGCCAAGCGCGATGGACGAGACAAGGTGGTCGTCGCCGGCGCGCTGAACGACTCGTCGCCGCAGCTCGTATTCAACCGCTTCGTCGGACGCGCGAACGAGCTCCGTTCGCTAGTGCTGGCGCTCGACCAGAGCGTGCACGGCGGACCGCAGACGCGCATGATCATCGGTGAGGCGGGCGTCGGCAAGTCGACGCTCGTGCGTCAGCTGCTGCCCGAATCGCGCCTGCGTGGCGCGGTGATGGTGACCGGGCGCGCGATGGAGAGCGAGAGTCGTCCACCGTATGGACCATGGTCCGAAGCGCTGGCGGGCATTCACGCACTCGGCCTCGCGCCGACGCGTCCGTGGCCACTACTCGGCCGTCTCGTTCCCGCGCTGCGGAGTACGACGACGCGTCCGTCAGTCGAAGTTCCGCTCGATCCGCTGCAGGGACATCAGCTGCTTGGAGAGCTCGTCGCGTATTTGCGCGGCGCCAGCGAGGCGCGGCCGCTGCTCGTCGTGCTCGAGGACATGCACTGGGGCGACATCGCCAGCTGGGATGCGCTCGAATACGTGCTTGCCCAGCTCACGACCGAACGCATCTGCATTGCGCTGACGATTCGCAGCGAGGAGGCGGCGTATGGCGCCGTGCGCGAGCGTCGCCAGCGGCTGTCGCGCGACGAGCGTGTCCGTGAACTGCGTCTCGAGCGTCTCACGGTGGCCGAGGTACGTGAGTGGCTCCAGGGCGTGCTCCATCGCTCGGATCTCGGAGAGGACCTGCTCGACTTCGTGCTGCGGCACACGGAAGGCAACGCGTTTCTGCTCGTGCAGCTCATGCGCACCATGGCGGAAGAGAACGTTTTCCACCACACGGGTTCAGCGTGGGAGTGGACGATTCCGACCGCGCTCGCGCTGCCGGCAGGCATGACGGATCTCGTGGGTCGCCGCCTGTCGCGGCTGCCGCCAGACGCGCTGCGCGTGCTCGTCACGGCGGCTGCACTTGGCCGCACATTCGCGCTGCCGCTGCTCACCGAAGCATCGGGCGCGAGCGCCGACATCGTGCTCGATGCCGTCGATGCGGCACTCGCCAGCTCGGTGCTCGAGCCGGCCCGCGACCAGGACGACGACACCTATCAGTTCGCGCATGCGCTGCTCGTCGACGCGGTGCTCAAGTCGGTGAGTCCGGCTCGTCGCCGGCTCACGCACGAGCGCATCGCGGGCATTCTCGTGTCGCGCACGCCCGATGCGGTCGATCGCATTGCGTCTCACTACGCGAACAGCTCGAACAGCGAGCAGGCGTATCTCTGGTGCCGGCGCGCGGCGTCGCGCGCCATGGCGCTCTATGCGCTGGACGAAGCAGCCGAGTTTCTCCAGCACGCGCTCGCGCACGCGACGACGGACGAAGGTCGCGCCGCCGTGCACGACGACCTCGCACGCGCTGCCGAGCATTCCGGTCGCTGGGCGGACGTCGAGCGGTCGTGCGATGCGATTCTCGCCATGGCGAGCTACTCGGCGGATCCGGCGCTCGCGCTGCCGATCGAGTTGCGGCGCCTGCAAGCACGCGTGCGACTCGGACAGGGCGCGCAGGACACGGAAGCGGAGTGCCGCGCACTGCTCGATGTCGCCGAACGTGTGGGCAACCGCGCGCACATCGTGCAGACCCGTTCGTTGCTCGTGCAGACACTCGCCCGCGCCGGCGAAATGGACGAAGCCATCAAGATCGCGGAAGACTCGCTGGCCATCGCCGAGCAGAGTGGCGATGAAGCGCTCGCCGGTGAGGCGATGCATCGTCTCGCCATCACGTTGCTGGCATCGCGTTCGGAAGACGCAGTGGAATTGCTGCTCCGCTTGATCACTCGCGCACGCGAACGCGGCGATCGCGCCATGGAGGCTCGCGCGTATCTGTCGCTCGGAGTCGCGCGCATGCGTACGCGCGATGACCTCGCGGGTGCGGATGCGTTCCGTTCGGCACTGGCCATCGCGCGCGACGCGCAGGCGCTCGACGTGGCCGCGAGCTCGTCGATGAATCTCGGCGTCATCGGGTTGCGCGGCGGAGATTTCGCATCGGCGCACGATGCGCTCACCGATGCACTGCGCCTCTACACGACGCTGCGCAACAACAGCAACCGCCTCGCCGCGCTGTACAACCTGGCGAACCTCGCCCGCGAGCGCGGCGACGCAGCAGCGGCGACATCGCTGTACCGCGAGACGATCACGCTGGCCAACCAGCTTGGCGCCGTGGACATCACGATTGGTGCATACGCCGGTGAAGGCTGGGCGGCGATGCGACACGACGACGATGCCGCAGCGCGCACGGCCCTCGCGTCGGCGCAGGCGGTGCTCGGGGCGCGACAGGACTGGTGGTTCCAGGGCCGAGAGCTACTGGAGTCGCTCGTCATTCGTCTCGCCGCACGCGACAAGTATCACGAGCTTGCGCTTGCCCGGTTCCACGCCGCCGTCGAGCGGTTGGAGCTGATGGACGTCTACGCGGCGGCGTGGATGGTGGCCGACTGCGCGTCGGAACTCGCCGAGCGCGATGCGACGGTGTGGGATGTGGTGGACCGGTTGGCCGATCATCCGACGGTCATTCAGTTCGTGCCACTGTCGGCGCGGTTCACGGCGTTGCGCGACATGGCCGAGCGTCAGAAGTCGGCGTACCTGCGCACGGGCGAGCCGGTGTTGCCGTCGGCGTAGGCTACTGTGGACGACAAATCCACCGTACAAGGCTGACGGCTGAGTGCTGACCGCTGACTCAGCAGTCAGCACTCGGCCCAAACGCTTCAGCACTCGGCACTCAGCCTGAAACGCCTCAGCAGTCAGCACACGCCTCAGCATCGTCGGCGTTCAGCTCACCGGCGGACTTCCCAGTCGATCAACGGCGCATCCAGAATCGAAGCCTGGACCGCATCGGCCACATCACGTCGCAGCTGAACATGCCGATTGCTCGTACCGTGTGAGTTCACACGATTTGTCAGCAGCACCACGAACAGCCCGCGTTCGGGATCGATCCAGATCGACGTCCCCGTAAAGCCGGTATGCCCGAAGCTGCGCGGCCCGAAGTAGCGGCCTGCGCTCGAACTCGCCGACGGCGTATCCCAGCCGAGTGCGCGACTGGAGAGAAATGACTGGCGGTTCGTCCACCGCGCGACCGTGGATGGCGAGAGGATGCGGACGCCGCCGTAGCTGCCGCCGTCAAGCAGGAATTGCGAGAAGGACGCGAGATCGCGCGCCGACGAGAACAAGCCGGCATGTCCGGAGACGCCACCGAGTGCCCAGGCGTTGCCGTCGTGCACGATACCCTGGAGGAGTCCGCCGCGCGACGTGTCCATCGCGGTGGCAGCGATGCGATGCCGCAGGACTGTGTTCGACGTGTCCGGGGTGAACAATGTGTTGAGCATGATCAGCGGCCGGAACACCTTCTCCGCGGCGAACTGGTCGAGTGGCTCTCCAGTGATGCGCTCGATCACTGCCTGGAGCAGCACCATGTCCCAATCGCTGTACACGGTGGCTGTGCCGGGCGGAGTCTTGAGCGGACGCAGGTTGATCTGCGCGATGTAGTCCGCGCGGCCGCGGAAGCTGAGATACAGCGGTGCGTAGGCTTCGAGTCCACCGCTATGTGTGAGGAGCATCTCTACCGTGATAGGCGCCTTGTCTGGCGCGTCGAACTCGGGGAGATAGAGGTGTACTGGACGCTTGATGTCGAGCTTTCCCTGCTCCTCGAGGATCATCGCGATGGTGGTCGTCGCCACGACCTTGGTGAGCGACGCCATGTCGTACAGCGTGTTGCCATCGACCGCGGGCGAATCGGCGGCGTAGTCGAGCGTGCCGTAACCGCGCAGATGCACGAGCCGGCCGTAACGACCAACGGCGATGGCCGCGCCCGGCGACGCTCCCTCGGCGATCCCCGCGCGAATGATGCTGTCGAGGCGGGCGGGGAGGGTGGAGTCCATGCCGACGGCAAAGGGCGATGCGCTCACGAGCCCAGTCACCGCGGCAAGATGGACTCGCGGAAGGATCGGCGTCGGAAGGGCGAGCGGCGACGGTCGGGGCTCAGTGGGCGTAGCGGCCGGGACGCAGCCGGAGATCGCCGCGGCAACAAACACCAGCCGGATTGCTCGCGAGTTGACTATCGCAGAGGGAGAACGCATGGTCGAATGCTATTGCAAGCACAGGTGAATCGTGCACGAAGCCGTACTCTGGCGCGTGGCATGCTCATACAACTCGCGCGCCACCGTCCGAAGAACCGAACTCGGAGTCAGGGCAACGGCGTAGGGCCCGTCGGACCAAAAGTCCGGCGGGCCCGCGCGCGTGATGGGCGGCGAACTGGCGCGGCCAGAAACCACACAGCTGGACGCGTGAGCTCTGGCTGTTTCCGTCGGTGCCGGCCCTACGGCGTGAGCGTGCCCGACGACAGTTGACGCACGAGACGATGCAAGAACTCCTGCCCATCGAAGTAGGATTTCACGAGCATCCTCTCGTCCCGCCCGTGTGCGCGTGCGTCGGTCGGATCGCCGAACAGGCCACTCACGCCATACGTCGGAATGCCGGCGGCGCGCAGAAAGCGACCGTCCGTGGCGCCGGTCGACATCACCGGAATCACAGGGACGTTCGCGCCGAACATGTCGTGCGTGATGACCGTGACCGGGTCCATCACCTCGGCGATCAACTGGCTCGGGGGCGCGCCACTGCGTTCGCGAATCGGCACGGTGGACGCAATGTGAATCGCGGTGTCGCCGATGACACGCGCGAGCATGTCGCGCACTTCCTGGGGCGTCTGCGTTGGCACGATGCGACAGTTCACGTTCGCGGTGGCCGTCTGGGGAAGCGCGTTGTACGCATGTCCGCCCGACAGTCGAGTCGCCACGCACGTGGTCCGCAGCATCGAGTTGTAGCGTGGGTCGCGCGAGATGATCGCCGACGCCGCGCTGTCCGCCTGCTGCGCAACGACGGCGCGCATGGCAGCGCCCATCTCCGGCGTCTCGAGCGCCGCGGTCCGCTCGAAGAAGGTGCGTGACACCTCGTTGAGCTGCACGGGAAATTTGTAGCGCGCGACTTTCGCGAGTCCGTCCACCAACTGGTAAATCGCGTTGTCGGGACGCGGCACGCTCGAATGCCCACCGCGGTTCGACGACGTGAGCGTGAAGTTCACCGGTACCTTCTCGGCGGCCTGCACGCTGTTGAGGAAGGGCTGGCCGTTGCGCAGCGAGCCGCCGCCACCCTCGTTGATCGCGTAGGCGGCGTCGATCAAGTCCTTGTTGTGCGCGAGGAGCCACTCCACGCCGTTCGCGTCGCCGCCCTCTTCATCTGCCGTCAGTGCGAGGATGACGTCGCGCGCTGGAACCCAGCCCTCCTTCTTGTCGCGCAACATATTGGCGACGAAGATCGACGCCATCGACTTGTCGTCGCCCGAACCGCGGCCGTAGAAGTAGCCGTCCTTCTCGGTGAGCAGGAACGGATCGATCGTCCAGTCGCTGCGCAACGCTGCGACCACGTCCAGGTGGGCAAGCAAGAGAATCGGCTTGCCCTGCCCTCGGCCGCGATAGCGCACGATGAGGTTGCCCTTCGTCGGCTTGCCGGGCGGGATGATCAAGTGAATGTCCTTCGCGGGGAAGCCGGCGGCGCGGAAACGCTTCTCCATCGCCTGCGCGGCTTTCGTCACCGAGCCCACGGAGTCCACCGTATTGATCTCGACGAGCTCCTTGTACACCTCTCGCGCCAGGCGCTGATGCTGGTCGAGCGTGCGGAGCTGCGCTCCGGCGGGAAGGACGGCTACCGCAGACAGGGGCAGCAGGAATCGAAGCAGACGCATGGGGCGGGTTTGGAAGGTGAGAGGATGCAGCTACTATCCGACCCGCGCGGGACGTGCGCAAGTTCACCGATCCGACGTCGCTTTCCGTCTCACCTTCACACCCATCGTTGACGAGTGCGAGTACTCCTGGTCGAGGACGACGCCGAGCTGGCGCACGAGGTATCCAAGGGCCTCCGTGGCGTGGGTGCGCGCGTCGAGTACGCGGGCACCGCGCGCGATGCCCAGCGCATCGTGGACGCCACGGAGCTCGACGTCATCATTCTCGACGTCATGCTACCCGGCGAGTCGGGGTTCACGCTGTGCCGATCGCTGCGCGACGCCGGCGTCCAGACGCCGATCCTCATGCTCACCGCGCGCGATGCGGTGGACGATCGCGTCACCGGCCTCGATGCCGGCGCCGACGACTACCTCACGAAGCCATTCGCGCTGCAGGAACTGGTCGCCCGTGTTCGAGCGCTCAGCCGTCGACGGCCCACGCTCTCGCCGCGCGTTGTCCGCGTCGCCGACCTTGAGATCGACCTCTCGGCACGGCGCGCGCGCCGCGGCGCGCGCGTCATCGAGCTCACGGCCAAGGAATTCCTGCTGCTCGAGTGCTTCGCGCTGCATCCCGACGCGGTGCTCGATCGCGCCGCCATCACGGCACACGTGTGGGACGAGAATCACGATCCCTTCACCAACGTGCTCGAGGTGCTCGTGCGACGGTTGCGCCGCAAGATCGACGACGGCTACGAACCGAAGCTCATCCACACACTGCGCGGCGCGGGATACCGGCTCGGCGAGTGACCACCGCCGCTCCCCTTCAGCCCCTCGCGCTGCTCCGGCGTCGTCTCACCTTCTGGTACGCGGCCACACTGAGCCTCATCCTGCTGTTGCTCGGGGGCGGGCTGTATGGCGTCATCCACTCGCAGCTCGCGCAGCAACTCGACGTCTCGCTACGCGGCGCGACGAAGGAGCTCATTCGTGCCGCTCGCATTCGCGAGATGGAGGCAGCAAGCGCGCACGGCAACGTCGTCGACGCGGTCGACGAGCTGCATATTCCCGATCGCGCGCTCTTCCTGCTCGACAGTGCGGGGCGGCCGGTGAAGCCGGACGCCGCGAGTCCCTGGATCCGCGCCGCGGCACAACGCGCGGCACTCGGCCCAGCCATAGAAGCGGAGATCGACGCCTCGGAAGGCCACACGCTGTCGCTCCACGCCGAGCGATTCAGGTTGGGCTCGGGGCAGATGCTGGTGGCTGTCGCGGTGGCCGATCAG
Organism: Gemmatimonadaceae bacterium; assembly: GCA_039915865.1. GTDB lineage: Bacteria > Gemmatimonadota > Gemmatimonadetes > Gemmatimonadales > Gemmatimonadaceae > AG11. The sequence goes on from JBDSML010000043.1 coordinate 8,523, forward strand.
GTGGAGCTCACCGAGCGCTATGCGGAGCTCATCGCCGCATTCGGCGGCGCCGCCATCGCCGCCATCGTGCTCATTGCCGCGGGCGGCTACTTCCTCGTGCAGAAATCCACCGCGCCGGCGGAGCGGTCGATGGCGTACACGCGACGGTTCATGGCCGATGCGGCGCACGAACTTCGCACGCCCATCGCGGTGCTGCGCACGAAGGCCGAAGTGGCCCTGCAGGAGTCGCGCACACCGGAGGCCTACGAGACCACGCTGCGCGGCATGGGACACGAGGCGCAGCGGTTGGGGCGTGTGGTCGACGATCTCCTCACGCTCGCGCGTGCCGACGCGGGCGAGCGGCCCGTGGAGCGTGCGCGATTCTTTCTCGATGACGTCGTGCTCGACGCCGCGATGTCCATCCGCACGCTCGCGCAAGCGGCCGACATCACGATGATCGTCGACGAATTCGAGGAGACCGCCGTGATGGGCGACGCGAATCTGGTGCGCGAGCTCGTCGTTGTGTTGCTCGACAACGCGGTGAAGTTCACGCCGTCCGGGGGGTCGGTGCGCGTGTCCGTCATGCCGGAGCCGCAGCCGACGCTGATCGTCGAAGACACCGGGAGCGGCATTCCGTCGGAACAGCTGCCGCATGTCTTCGAGCGCTTCTATCGTGGCGACGCTTCGCGTCCGCGCGCAGGGGGCGCGGGCCTCGGGCTCTCCATCGCGCAGTGGGTTGCCGCCGTGCACGACGCCAAGCTGCAACTCACCTCCGCTCATGGCTCTGGCACACGGGCGATTGTCGTCTTTCCGAAGCCACTGGGAGCCGCCGCGAGCTGACACTGCATGTCATAGTGGTGACAGGTCATCGCACTAGTCTTCGCCTCGTGATTCAGCTCATCCCGCACCTGATTCAGCGGACGCGATCAATCGTCGTGCTGGCGATCCTCGGCAGCTCGGCCGCGCATGCACAGTTACCCGTGACGCGGGCCGATGCGGAGCGCGCGGCGCTGTCTGCCGGGACGCGCGTCGCACTTGCCCGTGCCGACACCGCGGCGGCCATCGCGCGACTGCTGACGGCGCGTGCACTTCCGAATCCCACGCTCGCCGCCAGCTACTCCAAGTCGGTGCCGCAGAAGCATCTCACGCTCGAGATCCCCGTGTTCGATGCGCTGTGGAAGCGCGGGCTCGTCGTGGGTCAGGCGAATGCGTCGGCGCGCGCGTCACGACTGTTGTTCGTATCGGAGCGGCTGGCCGCACTGGTGGAAGTGGACACGACCTACACTCGCGCGCTTGCGGCGGATGCGCGCTTCCGCCTGTCGCGCCAGACCGCGCGAGACGCGGACAGTCTGCGCAAGATGACGGTGAGCCGACGTGACGCCGGCGATGCGAGCGACCTCGACGTCGACCTCGCGACGGTCGTGGCGGGCCAGCAGCTCAACGTTGCCTCCGACGACTCGCTCACCTATATGAGCACGATGCTCACGGTGCAGGCGCTGATGGGGATTCCGGCGGACAGTGTCGAAATCATCTTGTCGGACTCGCTCGTCATCGCGGCGGCGGACACGCTGATCGAGCGCCGCACGCTCGACAGCACCGGCATCGTGCTCACCCTTCCGCCGGCGATCGCGGGTGCGACGCAGGCGTCGAGCGTCGGTGGGACGCCAAGCGTTGCGGCCGCGCAGGCGTCACTGACAGCCGCGGAGCTCGCAGTGACCGTCCAGAAGCGCAGTGTGTTCGCGCTGCCATCGGTGAATGTCGGCGCGGAGTGGGGCGATCCTGGTGAGCCGGGCCTCCTGCCGACGTTCGGTCTCTCCGTTCCACTTCCACTCTTCAGTCGTAACCGGGGTCCGATCGCGGAAGCGACGGCCGAGCGTGAGCGGGCGCGCATTCAGCTGCTCGCAACGCGGCTCACGGTGCGGCAGCGGTTGATCGAAGGCGTACGCGAGCGAAATGCACTCATCGCGAAGGTTGCGCGCGACCGCGACCTCGTCGTGCGCGCACAGCGCGTCGCCGACCGATCACTCACCGCATATCGCGAAGGCGCATCCGGACTACCAGCGGTACTCGAGGCGCGCCGCAGTGCGCGGGAAGTCCTCGGACAGTACATCGACGATCTCGCGGCGCTGTTGACCATCAATACCGAGCTGCGGGCGCTCACTCAGACCGTACCGGTACCATGAGATCATTCATACCCGGCGCCCACCGCTTCGCGCTTGGCGGCTGCGCACTTCTCCTGGTCACGGTGGCCTGCAAGGGTTCGAGCGCGGCAGACGAAGCCGCGCCCGAGACGCCTGTCGTCGCCGCGAGGACGGCCAAGGCGAGCATCGAGCCATTCACGCACACGGTGTCGGCGATCGGCACGGTCGTCACGCGCCCCGACAAGTTCGCCGCCTTGAGCGCACCCTCGGCGACGCGCATCGCCAAGGTGCACGTCTCGGCAGGACAGCGTGTCGCAGCGGGCGCACCTCTCGTGGAGTTCGAGCAGGTCGGCTTCAATGCCGCCGCAAGTGCGGCCGAGGCGGCGCTCACGGCCGCGCAACGCAGCTACGATCGCGCGAAGCGTCTGGCTGACGAAGGAATCGTGCCGCGGAAGGATGCCGAGACTGCACTCGCCGATCTGGGGAAGGCGCGCACCGATGCCGTGAACGCCGAGCGTGCGAAGACGTTGTCCGTCCTGCGTTCTCCCGTGAGTGGCGTCGTCACGCGGATGAGCGCCGTGCTCGGCGCTCCGGCAGACGCGGGTCAGGTGCTCGTCGAGGTGGCCGATCCGTCGGCGTTCGACGTGGTGCTGCAGCTCGGGCCGACCGAGGCAGGCGTAGTACATCCTGGTGGCCGCGTGGCGCTGGGCGCCGGAGAGAAGGTCGGCGGGGAAACGCTCGGTGAAGGTCGCGTGGCGTCGGTGGGCGCATCGGTCGACAGCTCGTCGCGCTCGGTGGCGATTCGCGTGACGATGACGTCGCCGAAGCGCGCACTGCGGCTTGGTGAAAGCGTGTACGGCACGATCGCTGTGGAGACGCGCCCGAATGCGGTCGTGGTGCCCGTCGAAGCGCTGGTGCCCGGCGAAGAGCCGGGGAGCTACAAGGTGTTCGTCGTCGATGCAAAGGGGACGGCGACTGCGCACGAGGTAAGGGTCGGCGGTCGCACGGCGACGAAAGTCGAGATCCTAGAGGGACTCGCCGGCGGTGAGTTGGTTGTGACGCACGGCGCGTTCGCGGTCGAGGACAGCGTGAAGGTGATCACGCCCGAGGCGGCAAAAGCTGCCGAGACAAAGGGCGCCGGCAAGGCCGAGTCGGCGAAGCCGTGAGCGAGCCGACACCGAAGGAGCATTCGCGAGGAGACCGCCGGACACTGGCCGGCGCGGTGGCCAGCCAGCGACGCTTCGTCTATCTCACCGTGGTGTTGCTGTGCGTCGCCGGAGTCTGGGCTGCACTACGGCTTCCGTCGGCGATCTATCCCGAGTTGCAGTTCTCGCGGATCGCCGTCATCGCGGAGGGCTCGTCTCTCGGGGCGCGGCAGGTCGTGTTCGCGATGACGCAGCCACTCGAGGAAGCTGTCGGCGTCGTTCCCGGTGTGACACGCGTGCAGTCGCGGTCGATTCGCGGAGCCAGCGAGATATCGGTGACCTTCTCGCCGAGCACGGACATGGCGTACGCGCTTCAGCAGACGCAGGCGCGGGTCAACCAGGTGCGCGGCGATCTACCGGCCGGCCTGGACATTCAGGTTGAGCGTCTGTCACCGTCGGTCTTTCCGATCGTCTCGTACAACCTCGAGGGTGGATCTCCGGCGGCGCTGTATGACATTGCCCGATTTCAGATTCGACCGGTGCTATCGCGTGTTCCCGGTGTGGGGCGCGTCGACGTACAAGCCTCGGACATCCGTGAGATCGAGGTCATCGCGGACCCGGTGCGCCTCTCGGAACAGGGTCTGTCATACGACGACATCGCGAGCTCGATCAAGGCGTCGACGACAGTAGCCGCGGTCGGGCGAGTCGCGCAGGACTACAAGCAGTATCTCGTCGTGACGGCGCAGGAGGCGACGACGGCCGAGGACATCGGCAATGTCATCGTCGGCAAGGGGCTTCGCGTGCGCGACGTCGCTGCCGTGCAACTGGGTACCGAAGATCACGTTCGCATCGTTGCCGGCGATGGAAAGCCGGCGGCGCTGCTCAACATCACGCGGCAGGTCGGTGGCAACACGGTGGC
>JBDSML010000063.1:0-84895 GCA_039915865.1 Gemmatimonadaceae bacterium
CGATTGCCGTCGAGCTCAACGTCGATGCCTTCGTACGCCGGGTGGTCAAAGACCAGCGCGATGAAACCGGCGAAATCGAGGGTGCGGAGGTCAGGCGGCACAAGGAAGGTCGAATGAGGCCTAACGCTGATTATACAGCCATCATATTGTGCGAGCACGGCGAAAACGTGCAAGCCGTCGCATGCTTCTACTTCACCGTCGGCAAGGCTGCGTCGTGCAACTCGTTGCCAGCGCATGATCTGTGTCGTCCTTGCTCCCGCTGCATAAGCCGTTATCCAGCAATGGAGAGCGTGAGAAGCTGCGGCTGTCGATTTCGCAGGCCGAGGCGCGCCTGGTGGAACTCGCTGCGCCGCGCAGCGCACCCCACCTCTCCCGACTCCATGCTCGAGCGAATTGCCCAAACGCCACACAGCGCAAAGCCATGCACCTAATGTCTTCACACTGCCAACGGGAATATCGGGTAGAAGCCGGCCATCGCAGGAAGATCACGACAGCGACCAAATCCCTGTCGCCACCCGACAACTCAGGTGTCAACGCGGTCCACTCGCCCTGGCCAGCCCGGCAACAACACACCCAGCATCATCCCAACGACCGACAACCAGAACGTCAGCATGTACGCCCGATGAAACCCCTCGAGCGTCACCTGCCCACCACCCACCAACCGCGTCCCTAAAAGCGTGGCCAGGGCCGCGATGCCATACGCCTGCACCAGATATCGCGTCGACGACACGAGCGACGTCGCCCGCGGCAACGCATCATGCTCGACATCCGCCAACGCTGCGGTGAACGGGGTCTGCACCGTCAGGCCCAACGCGAACCCGCGGATCGCCGTGATCATCACCAGAAAGCGCAGCGACGTCGACGGCCCGATATGCGCCAGCTGCCACGTGTTGTAACACAAGAGGGCAAAGCCGCCCACCACCAAGACACGCGGACCAATCCTGTCGTACACGACGCCAGCGAGCGGCAGCAGCAACCCCGCACAGAGCGCCAACGGCAAGAGCACCAGCCCAACCGTCAACGCCGGCTCGCCACGAATCGACTGCAGATACACCGGCAACAAGAACTCCGCGCCGAAGAACGCGATCACCGTCACATAACCGACAAGCGTCGCAATCAGGAACACGGGCCGCCGAAACAAACGCAGATCCAGCAGCGGCGACGACGCGACACGCAGCTCCACGTAAACGAACGCACCGAGCGACGCCATACCAACCGCAAGCCACGCCAGCAGACGCGGTGAGCGCCATCCCTCCTCGCCAAGGAGCGCGGTCACGTAGAGCAGCGCACCAAAACCAGGGATCGCCGTGACAAGCCCCCAACCGTCCCACCTGGCGTGCACGTCGCCGGGCCGCGTAACGAGAAAGCGCGACGCCACCAGAATACCCAACGTCCCGATCGGCACGTTGATGAAGAAGATCCACCGCCAGAGCTGATGATCGACGAGCCACCCGCCGAGCACGGGCCCAAGTGCCGGCGCAAACAGCAACGCCAGGCCAAAGACGCCAAGCGCGAGGCCGAGCTCACTCTTCGAGAAGCCGCGAAAGAGCAACGCGGTCCCACACGGCACGGCGATCCCGCCACCAATGCCCTTGAGCGCACGCGCAAGCACGAGCGTCGGCAACGAAGGCGCGAGGCCGGCAGTGAGCGAGCCGACAACGAAGATCGCCAGCCCGACGATGTACATCCGCTTGAGGCCAAATCTGTCGGCGAGAAAGCCGGCCACGGGTGTGCTCATGCCCAGCGCGAGCACATACACGGACACGAGCCACTGCGCCTCATGCAGACTCGCGCCGAACTCGCTCCGAATCACGGGAAACGCGACGTTCACCGCGGTCGTGTCGAGCGTCACCATGAAGACGCCGAACACCACCGACGCGAGCACCCGCCACTTCGACGTTCGTGCCGGCTCGTCCGCCGCGGTCATCGCAATCCGAGCATCAGTATCGCCGACTCGGCAACCAGCACCGCAATCGCCGCCGAATTCGCACGTCCACTCACTCCGAATGCCTCCGCCAATACACGCCGATCGCGCACGCGACAGAATACCCGGCTCAACTGGAGCACGATCAACATCGCGATGATCGGACGGTTGGCGTACGGCCGCTGCGCTGCCACAACGGCGAGTCCACCGATCGCCAATGCAAGCGCACCGATCATCGACGTCATGTAGCGCAACTGCCCACTGGTCGACACCGACGCCCCATACAGCGACCCCACCATCCTTGGTGCGACCTCAGGCGCGAACAGCGCAACGGTGCCCATCACCAGGTGATACGCCGCGAGTAGCCAGAGCACGAGCGTGACGAGCACCACCTCGCTCACTGGCGAACCTCATGATACACGCCAGGCGCAAGCGAATACGACTTCACCGCGCCACCACACCAGCGGATCGACACGGGTACTGCGCCAGTCCCTTTGCCCAGGCCGATGTGCACCCGCGGATCACCCGCGGACGAGAGCCCGTTCGCCCGCTGCACCTCACGCATGAGCGGAGGTTGGCCGGGAAGATTCGCCGTCACCGTCGATCCGGTGGCGTCGCGCGAACAGCTGCGCCCGTCGCCGACGAGCGACAACCCGATCCACGCATTCGACGTCGGCATCGTCACCACGTTGTGCAGCAGCGTCGGACCGCCATGCTGATTCGCGATCAGTACATCGAGACGGCCATCGTCGTCGAAGTCGGCGAGCGCCACACCGCGCGAATTGTCGCGCCCGACGAGTCCAACCGCCTGGGCCACATCCACGAACTCCGGACGCGCCCCAGCGCCGCGATTCAGGTACACGCGTCGCGCTTCGTTCGGATAGATACAGCGTCCGCGCAGGTCGCCCCACATGTCGGCGTAGACGTGCATCGAGCGCGGCGACTGCATCAGCTTGTGGTTCACGTACCAGTAGTCAGGACATCCGTCGTACTTCGTGTCGAGGCGGTCGTCGACCATGCCGTTCGCCTGGACGATGTCGGTCCATCCGTCGTTCTGCAGATCCCCCACACCCGCACCCCAGCCGAACCGATCCTCATTCAACGCGCCTCGGCGCGACGCCTCGTCCGCGAATCGCACGGTACCGTCCGCGCCGACGCCGTGGTTCATCCACAGCAACGACCCCTCGGCCTGCAGGGCGTGGTGCACGTTCGAGACATAGACGTCGAGCCGCCCGTCGCGATCGAAATCCGCGACGGAGCTGTTCATGCCCTTGTAGGTGTCCATGCCGACGTCGCCGAACATCGTGCCGTGCACGCGTGTGAAGCCTCGGCCCTTTTCATTCATGTAGAGATCGTCGCGCCCGAAATCGCTGGCGAGATAGAGATCGGTCCATCCGTCGCCGTTGAAGTCGCCCGTCCCGATCGACAGTGTCCAGTGCGTCTCGGGCATTCCCATCTTCGCGACGTCCATCGACTCGAACGTGCCATCGCCACGATTGTGCAGCAGTACGTTACGACCGCCATTGCTCGCGTCATGCCAGCCGTCGTGCATGAAAGCGAACATGCGCCGGTCGCCGGGATACGCAGGCTCGGGCAGCTTGAAGATGCTCAGCTTCGTCGAATCGCCGTATTCGCGGAGATACGGATTCAAGACGTTGCCGATGAGGATATCCGGGTGTCCATCGCGATCGTAGTCGATGACGTTCGCCGAGATGCTGATGGAGTAGAGATCGAGCCCCGCCTTCTCTGTGACGTCCTCGAAGCCGAGCACTCCCGATTCGACGCGCATGTTCCTGAAGAGCCGCGGACTGCCGAAGCTCACGACGACAAGCAGGTCCTGATCCCCGTCGCCGTCGTAGTCGACGAACAGCGCTCCTGACGCGAGCCCGTGCGAAGCCGCATCGCCGGCAAACTGCGCGAATGCCGGAATGGCCACGCGCTCGAAGCGCATCCCTCCCCGGTTGAGCCACAGGCCCACGCGATCGGTCGCAATGGCGAGTGGAGTGGTCAGCAGCACATCCTCACGACCATCGCCATCCACATCGGCGACTTCCGCACTGGATCCGACAGACAGCAGCCATTTCGCGATGTGTTGCAGCCGCGGGTCGACGAGGTCGAGCGACCTGGGATCGATGCTGACCTGAATCCCACTCGCCGCACCTGAAATCTCGGTGAGGCGGAATCCTGGATTGGTCATGCTGACGTGTGGACGCAGGATGTGCGCGTACGTCCATCCTCCAGTCATCGTCAACCCGACGAGCAGCGCAGCGGCGCGCAGCGTGCTCACTGCAAGCATCCTTTGCCGAAGCCACACGCCAATCCCGTCGCGATGCAGCACGCGCCCGTGCAGCCAGGCAAAACGCACGGACGCCACGATGAACGCCGCATAGAAGAACGTGAACACCGACGCGAACCGGTGCAGCACGAGATCCACCAGCGCGATCGCGACGCCGATGCCGATCTGCGCCCCGCGCGTCGGCGGCGACGTCCGGGGATCGGTGAGCATGAAGAAGGTGAACAGGAAGAACGGCGGGGCGGTCAACGTGCCGAGGAAGAGCATCTCCGGTGGCAGGTGAGCGCGCATGATCCAGGCGCGGAGCGCCGTCTGGAGAGCGTACGTGATCAGGAACGACGCAATCAGCCACCCACGTCCGATCCGGAAGACGAACCCCGCCAGCGCGAGCGTGATGATGAACGCCGAGATCGCGAGCGAGCCGCCCCATTGATACGCTGGCGCCGCGGTGATGAGGTCGCCCCACACCAACAGCGTGACGGCCACGCCGAACAGCGACGGGTTGAAGTGATGCTTGTCGTCGATCGTGAAGAGATATTTCGAGCCGATCGCGAGAAACACCGGCAACGCGAGCACTGCGTAATCGTGCGCGAAGTTCAGCAGGATCGCGATGGAGAGTGACGTGATGTACGCGCTCAGCGGCACGATCAGCTCTCGCTTGCGCAACAGCCAATGCAGCGCGACGTCGAGCCCACATCCGATGGCCACGATCGCCGCGACCTGACCCGGCGATCGATTGAAGCCGAGCCACGTGACACCGAGCACGAGATACGCGGTGAGGATCGCTGCGAATGGAAGTCGTGGATCGCGCCACGTCGGCACGCCGACGAACAGCGGACGCTTCGCCCGCGCCGGTCGCATACCGCGACGAGGCATCGGCGGCGTGAACCGGGGAGCAGGCGGTGCAGGACGCGTGATCGGCATCAGGCGAGCGCCATCTCGAAGCCGGGCATTGGCGCCTTGAAGAGCGCGTCGGGAATCGTCGTCCCCGGCAGCGTTACCACGTACAGCTGTGCCCGCAGGTTCGTGGCGAGGTATCCGCGATAAGCCTCATCGAGCGGATCGCCAACGGGCGCGCACGCGCTCAGGAAGTGAAAGCCGGCGCGTCGCGCCGACGAATACGCGGATGTGAGCAGTACACGCAAGACGTTCTTGTCGTTCGACGGAACTGCCAGATGCGTCAGGTACTGATAGCAGAATGGCTCCTCGGGCTTTGGCAGTGACGGTCGGCGCAGCAACCGCGCCGCAGCGTCATGCGCCAGTCGAACGCGTGCCATCGCACCAGCATATCCGGCAACGACCGTCTGCTTCACCGGCGCCGCATCCCACGGGGCAACGCAACCAACGAGTCGGCCCGCCCACTCGGCGACGTGGAACGAACCAATGGTCAATCCGGGCCACGTCGCGAGCCGGCGTCGCAGCTCGGACTCCGGCATCGGGTAGCCGAACGGCCGACGGCGTGCGTCCTCATCGAGCAATGCGGCCACCGCAGGAATATCGGCCGCCGTTGCACGTCTCACTCCCGGCGCGCTCGGCCGAAACCGCGGCAGGACGAGGTGCAGCATGCGAATGTCGAACTCTCGCAGCAGCGTGTAGCGCGGCCGTCCGCGCCGCGCGGAGCGTTCGGTCTGCACCGTGAGTGCGCGCCGAGCACGTGCGTTCGACGCGATGATCGCGGTGAGGAAGTAATTGCAGTCGAACCGCTCCCGTACACCAGACAAGATCGGCCCATACGCGCGATCGAGCAGATGGCGCCCCTCGGCGCGCGTCGAGAATCGCAGATCGCCCAGGTAGCCGACCTTGCCGAGCACACCGTCGACGTACCCATCGCGGACGAGCACCGAGCCCATGCCTTCGATGCCTCCGTCACTCGCGGCGACCACCCAACTCTCCCACGCGGTCGCATGCAGTGCGTACATCGCATCCACGGACGGCGAGCGCCGCACCGACAGCGAGAGGTCGGTGTCCATCGCGACGCCGGCAAGCAGCGCGCGGCGGCCGTCGTCATCCTCGGGCCGTGCTTGCCGCACGACCAGGACGTCCTTTCCGACAGGAGTCGGCGCGGGGGAAGGCATCATCACATCCAGAACGAGATACGCTTCGAGAACGGCGCGGGCGGCGCACTGTCGCAACCGGACAACGCGTGGTCACGCAATGACTCGATGCTGCGATGGATGACGTCCGCCTCCGTACTGGTGAACCGTCGCCCGCCGTAGCGCTTCAGGTTCGCCGTCTGGTTCACCATGATCGCGACGTCCTGATTGATGACGACGCGCGTGTACGCCGGAAGCAGGAGCCGCGCGATCGGAGTGAACGCGCCGAAGCGGAACGTGATCGCCGTGTAGACGAGCGCGCGATCGGGGCCAATCGGCGTGATCTGCGACGTGATGACGAAGCCGCGCTCCTCACCCCACATGTAGTCGACGCGCGTCACGTTCGGCATGAAGAACCGATCGGTGTGCGTCATCACCTTGCCGTCCGGATTCAGCAACCACTTCGTGAAGCCGATCGAATCGTCAGGCTGGAAGTACTCGACGAGCACCGCGTCGGCCGTGCGCTCGACCGTCGCCTCCGCGTGCTTCGCCGTTCCGGCCTTCCGAAACCAACCGCTGTGGACGAACGCCGTGTGCGGCACGTCCATGAAGTTCTCGACGAGATCGGTGACGTCACCGTCGAAGGAGGTGCGCATGAAGTACGAACTCCATCCGTCTTCGCCGGAATGCGGAAAGCGAAATGGATCCGTGGTCGTGGCGTTGTCGGGATCGCCCATGTAGACCCAGAGGAGACCATCCTGCTCGACGACGGGAAAGCGATCCACCCGACGTGCGACTGTCGGCGCGACGCCAGGGCCCTCTGACGGAACGATGACGCACGTCCCGCTCGCATCGTACGTCCAACCATGATAAGGACAGCCGATGCAGCCGTCGAACAGCTTCCCGCCACTGAGTGCCGCATTGCGATGCAGGCACCTGTCGCGCAACGCGGCCGCTCGGCCCGTCTTGTCACGAAAGAGAACGAGCGGCTCCTCGAGCACCACGCTGGCGAACGGCGTCCTGTCGTTCACCTGCGTCGACAGCGCTGCGACATACCAGTTCTCGTGCAACATTCCCACCTGCCACCGCATGATGTCCCGCCGTTCGGGCGCGGCGGCGCTCACGTCAACACAGGGTCGGGGACATACTCGAACACGTGCTCCCATCCGGGCGTCGCATCCAACGCCGGCGGCTTGATCGAACCACTCCGCTGTCCGCGCTCGATGCACACCTGCTCGTGGATGGCGTTACCGTTGCGGACGCTCACACCGCGTACGGGCCCGAGCTGGCCGAGCGCGCGACAGAGTGCGTAGTGATGTGCGGCGAGCAACTCGCGCTCGAGCGCGTCGGCGAGTCGCTCGGCGTCCCACTCCGGCGCTTCGACGTACAGCCGATAGTGTCCGGCCGAGGGTCCTGCTCTTGTCGCACTGGGCAGCAACGCTGGCGCGAGCATGGCAAATGGTACGCTGACTCGAGTCGAGACCATGGCTGCTGCGAGCGCACGCTCCACCAGCGCCGCAGTGAGCTTCTCCCCGGCGATGTCGCTCGCCCTGTCCGCTCGTCCCTGAAAGGACAGCAGTGGCGCACGGTGCAGCGTGCCCTCGACACGCACCAGATCACGGAGCCGATAGCGATACAGACCGCCGCCCGTGGTGATTGCCACCTCGTATGTCCCTCCGGCGTCGAGCGCATGTGCCGGATGCGCCTGGCCACCCGAGTCCAGGAACTCGAGGTAGTGCGACGTCAGCGCAGCAACCGGCGCGCCCACCCCAAGCATTGGAATCGAGACTACGCCTTCGGTCGCCAGGAGACCTTTTCCCTGGATCTCGACATGCGGAAAACGATCGCGCACTCCGCTGAGCGCGCGCGCCGCGTGTCCCTCCGTCCAGCAGGAGATCAAGGCGAGTCGATCCCATACGAGACCGAGATCGGCCGGCGCGCGACGACCAAATCGTCTCCGCAGTGAGCGGGCGCGATCTGGCGGCAGATCGTGCAGCAACGCATCGAACTGCTCGTCGAGCGCCTCGGCAAGCAGCGCGAGGAAACTCGGACTCCACACGGAGATCACCGCGAGATCCGGCGCCGCGAGCAGTGCGAGCAGTGTCAGGTACCGGCACGTCGCGATATCGGGCGCTTTCGAAACCGTCGATGGCACGGCGAGCCCACGACGCAACAGCGCTCGCAGCGGAACAGGGAAGTAGTCGGCATCATCCTGCATGCCGATTGCTACCCCGCCGACGGTACGCGCCGGCCGTCGACCCGGCGGCGTAATCGCCCAGTAGGCCGTGCCACGAATGAGCGCCGGCCGATGCGTGAACAGGTCGAACAGCCACGGCATCACCGCGGCCGAGAACTCCGTCTGCAATGTCGATGTGTACGGGATGAGCTTGAGGAATCCCGACGATCCGCCCGTCGGCTCCATGAAGCGCACGGCATCGCTCGTGAGCACATTCGATTCGCCGGCGGCGACTCGCTCAATCCATCCATCCAGCTCGTCGAATGCCACGAGTGGCACACGCGCCGCGTATTCACGCTCGTCGCGAATGGAGTCGAACCCGAAGGCGCGCCCGTATGCCGTCGCCGCGTTGGCACGCAGCGTCCGCATGAGGATGGCGCGCTGTGCCGCAGCGGGATCGCGAAGCGCAGCGGCAAAGCGCGCGCGCGCCGGTGCAGCACCAGCCACCGTCACGACATTCGCCAGCGTCGCAAGTGCGCTCATCGCGATGGCACTCCGCGCAGCGCACGCTGCACCCTCGCACTCGCAATGCGCGCGACCGCGCGCGCCACGTCACCGATGCGAACGTCGGCGAGACAGGCGAGCTCCACACCCTCCGCGTGCTCGCTGTTCCGCTCGACGAAGAAACGCACGTGTGCATTCCGCAACGCCGCTTCCGTGACTGGGGCAACGCCATCGCGCACACGCTCGTGCGGAGTCGAATAGCGTACGACGCCGCGCGCGCGATCGTACTGCTCGCCGAACCGCTCCACGGCGAGATCGTCGAGCACGGACCGCAACGCGTCGTCATCCGCTGTCCCGACGCGAGGCACAGAGCGCGGAAACGAGTTCGCCAGCAGCAGATACGTGCGATAGCCCTTCGACACGAGAAACCAGTACACCGGACGCCACGGCGCGCGCAGCTTGAGCGTCACGAGCAACCGCGCGAACGCGAGTTGAAGCTGCTTCTGGCCCCAATACTCGCAGTCGATCACGGTGTCACCCGAGAACACGACAGTCGCCGAGCCGCTCGGCGTCGCGATCTCGCGCACCAGCACCGTCGAGAAGCCCTTCAGCGCATCCGTCGTGCTGTCGTACAACAGGATGACATGCTGCTTCTCGGCCAGATCGCTCTCGAAACGCTCGCGACACGCGTTCTCGTACGTCGCGCGGAAGAGCGCGAACGCAGCGGCGCGCGTGTGTGCATCGAGCGACGCGACGGTCACGGTGCGCGCGCACAACACGCCGCGCACCGCGGGCACGTGTGCCAGGGTCTCGAGTGGAATCGAAGTAGCACTCATGGCTCGTGCTACGCCGCTCAGCGGTCGATGTTGCAGTAGCGATCGACCTGGAACCGCTTCCGCCACGATGCCGGCAGCTCGACTGCACCGGCGGTGATCGTTCCAAGAAAGTCGCGGTCGTAGGCCAATCCGAACCGATGACCTTGATGTTCAGGCAGGCGCGGATCGAGATACGTGCCGAACAGCCTGTCCCACAGCGTCGTGAAGTTGCCGTAGTTGCCGTGGAGGTCCACGGTGTGGTGCAGCACATGCTCCTGCGGCGACGTCAACGTGAGTGGGCTGAACAATCGATGCGCGAGCCATCCGCGTCGCATGAACGACGAGTGGCTCGTCACCAATAGCGTGCTCGCCGCGAGGAGCGGAAGCTGGAAGATCGTCCAGCTCCACATCGGTCGGCCGACGACGCGCAACGCCGCATACGTCAACGCTGCCGTGAATGCGACCAGCGGCACGACGGTCAGCACGGCGAACGGCCGCACGCCGAGGCCGGGCATCCCGACGAAAATCTCCGTCGGCAGGTGATGGCTTTCGTGCGTGAACCAGAACAGGCGATGGTGGCTGAACCAGCGATGCCACGCATAGTCGGCGAACCCCGCCACGAAAAAGAGCGCGACGGCAATGACGACGAATCGCCAGCCATCCGGCGCATTCGCCGGCAGCGCACCGGGCGCGACGAACGCACGCACGCGATCGACGAGCGCATCCGCGCGCGGCGCAAGCGAGAAGCCCGCCACCTGAATGGCGAGAAAGACGGCGATGATCCCCAGCAGAAACAACAGCGACGCGCGACGCAGTGGCTCTCCACCGTGCCGCTCGGCGCGCGTCGCATGACGATCGGCGAGGTCCAGACCGAGGAATACGACCTGAACGACCGCCGAAATGCCGAGAAACGCGGAGAGCGTCACGATGCGCCCGGCTTTGCCCGCGCGGCGCGCCAGAGCAGGAAGAGCAACGCCGCCTGTGCGGCCATCAGCACCATGCTGAACGTGTTGTGACTCGCCGAGATGCCGAATGCGCTCGTGAGCACACTGCCGAACACGACGCGATGCAGGGAGCGGATGAGGAACAGCCCGATGAAACCGAAGATCACGGCGTCGTACCGCTCGGGGTCGCGCGCCGCCACGGCAGCGAGAAAGCCGAGCACGATCATGAACGCGCCGAGCGGGTGCAGGATGTACGTGAACTGAGGCGTCCAGTCGACGGTGGCGCCGTAGCCCGCGGCAATCATTCTCGTGAAGTCGTCCGACATGTTGACGGCGAGGCCGACGAACAGGTGGAAGATCGCGATGAACCAGAGGTAGGCCTTGAGCGCTCGCTGCGCGGTGCTGGGCATGAGTTTCGGTCCTGGAAGTGGGAGGACGACTGGCTCTATCCAGTGAATGCGGCCCCATGACCTTCCCGTCAAGCGACATCATCGCTCGAAGGGGTCAATCGATGGTCACCTCACGGTCAACTCCTTGGGAGGTCACCAGATGGCGAGAAAACGAGACGCTTGGTCCGGCGCGAATGGCATTCTGGGTAGAACCAATTGCTCGCGCCGAGAGTATAGGATGTGTAGTCTTTGAAGCATTCCGTTGCGTCTCTGACCCATCGAGCGAAAACAATGATCAACGCTGCGCTACGCGCTTTTGCGCTGCTGTCTCTGGCTGCCGCGCCCGCTTCTGCTTCGGTTGCGTCGACGTCACCTGTCGTGCCCGCTCCCTTGGACACAGTGGTCTTCGGTGGCGGCTGCTTCTGGGGCGTACAGGCCGTCTTTCAACATGTGAACGGCGTCGTGAGCGCTACCTCGGGCTATGCCGGCGGCAGCGTCGCGAAGCCGAGCTACGAGCAGGTCAGCACGGGAAATACCGGCCACGCCGAAGTCGTGCGAGTGGTCTACGATCCGTCGAAGGTGTCCTACACCAAGTTGCTCGACGTCTTCTTCACCGTCACGCACGATCCCACGCAGCTCAACCGTCAGGGTCCCGATCACGGAACGCAGTACCGCTCGGCGATCTTCTTCAAGACCGACGCGCAGAAGGCAGCGACGCAGGGCTACGTCGTGCAGCTGGCGAAGAGCGGCACGTACAAGGCCCCGATCGTGACACAGGTTGCTCCGCTCGGCGCATTCTATGTTGCGGAGAGCTATCACCAGGATTACGCGACGATCCATCCTGACGAGCCGTACATCAAGTACAACGATGCCCCGAAGGTCGCGGCGCTGAAGCAGCAGTATGCGTCACTCTGGACGGACAAGCTGGCGGCACACTAGACCGTCGGACGGAACGACGGAACGCAGTGCGCGCGTCGTCTGCGTTACGTAGTCGGGCTTCTGTTATTTAGTCCGACAGACCAGGCCTGTCGCGCACGGACATCATCGTGCCCTGAAGAATCGCGAACACCGTGTCGTTCGCCTCGTCGAGTGAACGCAGTTCGCCCGACACCACGGTGACGGTCCGCCCCGCGCGAACGACCTTGCCGATGGCGATGAACTCCCTGCCCGCCGCGGGCGCCAGAAGATTCATCTTGAACTCCACCGACAGCACCGCCGCGCCGGGCTCCATCAATGTGAGCGCGGCGTAGCCACAGGCACTGTCGACCACGGACGTCACGGCGCCGGCATGCAGGAAGCCGTGCTGTTGCGTCAGGTCGGGTCGATGCGACACGGCGATCCGCACTTCACCCGGCTCTATCGACTCGAGACGTGCGCCGAGGGTGGACATGTAGAGCTGTTTCGCGAAGCTCGCCCGGACGCGCGCCACGAAATCAGGATCGCGCACGACCGGCGGCTTCAAAGCGCCGAGTGGCCAGGCGTCTTCTTGACGCTCACGCCAGCGCTCCAGCGCACCGCGCGAACTACCGTCTGCCACGCCGATGACTGCGGCGCGAGCAGATCGAAATGCCCGCCACCGGCGATGACGTCCAACTCGACGCGATCGCCAGCGAGGCGGGCACGATCGAGAAACGTGCGACTCTGCGCGATGGGGACGATGGGATCCGCGTCGCCGTGCACGAGACGCACGAAGACGCCGGTGGGCACGCGTTCGCTCGGGCTCACCGCGCGATAGCGCTGCGGCACCTGCTGTGGCGTACCGCCCAAAAGCGGCGTCACGGACTGATTGCATCCACCCGTGCCCGTGCCGTACTCGGCGAGATCCGTGATGCCCGCGAGACTCACCACGCCGGCCACCTTGAGGGGCGCGATGGACGAGCGAAAGAGACCGGTCGTCTCGTTCTGCTTGCGCGATGCGGCCCAGAGTGCGAGCTGTCCGCCTGCGGAATGCCCCATCAACACGACGCGATTCGTGTCGATCTGCGGATACTGTGCACCAAGCTTGCGCACGTAGTCCACAGCGTTCGCGATGTCGTCGAAGGTGCCGGGCCAGCCGCCATTCGCATCACCGATCCGGCGATACTCGATCGCCCAGACGGCGAAACCCTCCGCTGCGAGCGCCGCGGCCGCGGCACTCACGTGCTTGAGGTCATACTGCGAACGCCAGCAGCCGCCGTGAATGAGCACGACGAGTGGCGTCGGCTCGCTCCAGTGCGGAAGTCGAAGCTCCCCGAACTGCAACGTCTCGGAGCCGTAGGCGATGCGGTGGTCGGCAGGGGGAGCCGGTGTCGCGATCAACTCGGAGTAGGCGATCATCTTTGCAGCAGGATGGTTGCGCGCGCAGCCGAACAGGGCGCCGATGCACAGGAGGAGAGCCCAGGCCGCACCATTACTATACCGCGCCCTCCGCGTCGGGACGGGGTACACTCGGGAGCTCAGGGGCCGTGCGGCGCGTCACCCGCGCGTTCGATGGAGATCGAAAACTCCTTCGCGAGAGCAACGATGCCACCGACTGCCATCCAGAACGGCAGCAGCACCGCACCGGCAACGCCGGCGTTGAGCGGCATGTCCAGCAGCGCGCGTCCCTCGGAGTTCCGGATGATGATCCGCCGCACGTTGCCCTCGCGGATGAGCTCCGTGAGCGTCTCCTTGAGCTTTCCCGCGGTGACCTTGATCTCTTCCATTGGAGTTCCTTTGTGTGAAGCAGAGCCCGTGCTCGAAGGAATGCGGTCCATTGTCGTTACCTCTGCGCGCGGTCCGCGCTCGCTCTCGGCGCTACGAGCGCCTGATACACCAGAGTGGGAAACTTCGCGGCGATGTCGGTCCTGTTCGGAAGCTGATTGATCATGAACACGATGACGAGCCCCTCGGCCGGATCGACCTTGTAGGTGCTTCCGTACGCGCCGCCCCAGCCAAAAGTGCCAACCGAGGCAAGTCCGTCGGCGCCGAGCCTCTCCACAGTCTGGAAGCCGAGGCCGAAGCCCTGGCCGGACGGGTAGAGTGTGCCAATCTGGTTGGTCGTCATGAGGTCGACCATCTTCGGCGAGAGATAGTGCACGCCGTTCATCTCGCCATGGTTGAGGATCATGGAGAGAAAGCGCGCATAGTCGCGCGCCGTCGACACGAGCCCGGCACCGCCCGAGAAGTTCTTCCGCGGTCCGTCGACATAATGGCCCTGCCCGCGTGCGCCGTCCGGTGCGCGCCGCAGCTGGCCCGCGCTGTCGGTGTACACGGTGACGAGTCGCGCGCGCTTGGCCGGCGGCAGGAAGAAGTAGGTGTCGTTCATGCCAAGTGGTGCGGTGATGCGCGTGCGCACGAAGTCGTCCAGCGGCATGCCTGACGCGCGCTCGACGACGCAGCCGAGGACGTCGATGCTGTACCCATAGACGAACGCCTCGCCCGGCTGGGAGACGAATGGCAGCGATGCGAGACGCTCCATCGTGGTGCAGATCGGCTCGTCCTTGTCGGCAGTGTACCAACCCCAACCCGCCGCGGGACCGAGTGCCTTCGCTTCGTACTGCTTTGCGACGAAGGCATCCGTGCCATACGACATACCAGAGGTATGCGTCAACAGGTCCTTGATGGTGATGCGTCGCCTTGCAGGAACCGGAGTGTGCCCGCTGTCGGCAGCCAGTGCGACGGTCGTGCGCGCATACTCGGGAATGAAGCGGCTCACTGGATCGGTCAGGGCGATCTTGCCCTCCTCGACGAGCATGAGGATGGCAGTGCTCGTGATCGCCTTGGATTGCGACGCGATGCGGAAGATCGCATCGGACGACATCCTGCGACCCGACTCCTTGTCGATGTAGCCGACCGAACGCTCGTAGACGACCTTGCCGTCGCGCATGACGAGTCCCAGCGCGCCGCCGATGCGATTGGAGTCCGCAAACTCCTGCATGAAGCGATCGATGCGCGCGAGACGATCGGGCGCGAAGCCCGAGCTCGTGCGCTGCGCATCCAGTGAAGGCGCGAGAAGGAAAAGCGTGAGCGTGGCCGTCAACAGGCGACGAATCATGGAATCTCCGTAGTCAGTGTCGGCATGACTGCGCCAGCATCGAGCAGAAGCTGCACGACTTCGTCGTAATCGCCAGTGTCCTTGCGCCAGCTGTGTTCCGAGCCATGCAGCGCCCAGCCGAGCGGTGTCATGTCGTACGTGTCGCCACGGATTCCCACCGGCGCACCATGCTCGAGCAGGTCGCGCACGATCTCGGCGTTACCCATCCACGCCGCGTGGTGCAGGGCTGTCCCGCCGAGATCACCTCGTGCGTCGAGCGGCCATCCGGCGTCGATCATGAGTCGCACCGCAGCCGTGTCGTTGCCCTGCGCAGCGCCGACGATGCGACTCTGCTCGCCGGACGATAGTGACCTGGCGAGATATGCATTCTCCTGAAGAAGCGAGCGGACGAGTGCGTCGTCCCCGACCTCACACGCGACCACGAGCTTCGTCGTATCGGAGCTGCGCTGCATCAGGAGTTGAAAGACGTCCTCATGGCCGAACTCGTGCGCGATGACGTGTGCGCTCTTCTCACTGCCGAGGGTCCATGTATAGATGGAGCCGCCGGCGTGAGGGTGGCGCATGGGAAAGAACTTCCGTGACACGCGCGTTTGGACAGTCGCCGGGTCATCATCGAGATACCGGCGCACGAGATCGGTGGCGTCGAGCGCAGCAGCCATGAGAATGTCGGTCGTACACCCGCGGGTCACGAGCAGGCGCGCGATGTCCTGGCGATCGCGAACCATGTATTGCGCTGGCGTCGATTCGTGGTCGACGTCGAGTGCGTTCATGTCGGCGCCGTGCGCGAGCAGGTACGTCGCGATCTCGACGGTGCTGGCGAAGTGCAGCGGAGTCTGTCCGTCGCCGCCGCGCGCACGCACGACATCGGGGTTGGCGGCGACGTGCCGCTGCAACACGTCGAGCATGCCGAGTCGCGCGGCAGCGTGTGCGTCGACGGTGGCGCCGCGCTCGATGAGGAATGCGGCGAATTCCGGATCGCAGCCATCGAGTACACCGAAGCTGCCCGCCCACCAGTGACTCCTGGCGTCGATGTCGGCGCCATGTCGGAGCAACAGGTCAACCATCTCGCGGTTCTCCGAGGCCACGGCGGACAACAGCACAGTTTCGCCGAATGCTCCGTCGGGTGCAGCCTCGTTCAGTCGCGCGGAAAGTTGGGGATGGGCTTGCAGGAGTTGGCCAGCGGCGTCGACGTCGTTGGCGCGAACTGCTGCGGAAAGGGACGCGAAGGGAGTGTTGGGCATGAATCGCGTATTTGAGGGGCGAGCAAATCTATCAACAGCGAGTCAGGGAAAAAATCGGAAGAAGACAGAAATGCAGGACCAGTTCTGGGTTGATCCGGCACTTTCTGTTTGTTTCTGATCTTTCTCTTTCCACGCTTTCCTGGACACGGCGCTCACAACATGCTAGCGCGCCACGTTCTTTCGCACGACAGCAAGCATCGAATCAAGCACCGACCTCGACTACAGCCTTCCACCCTGTATCACGCCAAAGATCGCCCGTGTGTTTCGAATGTTGTCCAGCGGGTTGGCGTCGAGCAACACGAGGTCCGCGACCTTCCCCTCGAGTTTGGCAGACCGCGCCGGTCCGACCGTCGCACTCCAGAGCGCATCGATCGGCACGGATCGCAGAAAGACGCTGGCTGCGCTACGCTGAAGGACGCTGCAACAGCGACAACAACAGCAAGTGCAGTACAGTTGTCCTTCTGCGTTGGCGAAGCCCTGCGACGCGCGCGAAGCGCGCACAGCGTTCCGTAGTAAAGGCTTTCAGACGAGAAGATCAAAAGCCTTACGACGGATCGCAGAAAGACGCTGGCTGCGCCACGCTGAAAGACGCTGCAACTGCGACAACATCGGCAAGTGCAGTAACAGTGTCCTTCTGCGTTGGCGAAGCCCTGCGACGCGCGCGAAGCGCGCACAGCGTTCCGTAGCAAGGCTTTTCCCATAGTGCCGGAGTTCCGCCCACCCCGCCAATCCTGAAAGTCACTCTTGACATTCGCAGCCCATTGTTGAAATATCAACACAGTTGATTTTTCAGCAGAGATCACTTCCCATGTCTTCACGGTCATGACTGACAAGCCGGAAAGCCCAGCCCTCTCCCGCAGGGAGCGGCAGGTGATGGACATCCTCCACCGCCGCACCGAAGCCACCGTTGCCGAGATCATGGCCGAGTTGCCCGATCCGCCGACGTACTCCGCGGTGCGATCAGTTCTCCGCATTCTCGGCGAAAAGGATCTCATCCGCTACAAGGAAGACGGTCCACGCTACGTCTACTATCCCACGCAGGACACCGAAGCCGCACGTGACGACGTCCTCGCCCACGTGGTGCGGACGTACTTCGCCGGCTCGCCCGAACAGGCCGTCACCGCATTGCTCCGCATGTCCGACGTCGACATGAAGGACAGCGAGATCGAGCGCCTGCGGGATACGATCAAGCGCGCACGGCAGAGCGGGAGGTAGAACGTCATGATCTCCTCCTTCTTCATCGGGCTCGGCTCGCTCGCGGCGGATCACGCGTCGCTGCTGATGATGCTGGTCAAGGCGACGATCATCCTCATCGCGGCGCTCGGCATCACGCTGTCGATGCAGCGCGCGTCGGCCGGCTCGCGCCACCTCGTGTGGCTCGTGACGCTCGGGATGCTGCTGCTCGTGCCCGCTCTATCGACGTGGGCGCCGCTGCAGATCCACATTCTTCCCGCGGCGCCGACGACGGCAGACATCGCCACCGTGCCGACGGGCAACGCTCCGAGCACGCCGCCGACCACTTATCTGCGCAGCGCCGAAGGCAACACGATCAGCTTCTCCAACGCGAACACTTCACCGACGATCACGTCGCCGACGTCGCCGAGTGTGCTCGAGCGTCTCAATGGGGTGAGCAGCGTCACGCTGCTGCTCGCCGTCTGGGCAATCGTCGTCGCCGGCATCGTCATCATGCTCGCCTGGGCCGGAATGTCGGTGCGCCGCATCGTGCGTCGCGCTCGACCACTCGAGTCGCCCGACTGGCTCACGCCATTGTTCGAGATCGCCGACCGACTTGGCCTGGAGGAGTCGCCGCGTCTTCTACAGAGCTCCGACGCGAAGATGCCCTTCGCGTGTGGCTTGTTGAAGCCGACGATCGTGCTGCCCGCGGAGTCGGAGAGCTGGAGCCTGGATCGCCGCCGCGCCGTGCTGCTGCACGAGCTCGCACACGTGCGTCGTCGCGACCTGCTCGGCCACACGCTCGGCCGTCTTGTGTGTGCCGTGTACTGGTTCCATCCGCTCGTGTGGACGGCAGCGAAGAACCTTCGCTCCGAGAGCGAGCGGGCGTGTGACGATCTCGCACTCGCCTGTGGAACGCGCGCCACCGACTACGCCGAGCATCTGCTCGACATCGTCACCTCCGTGCGCGGTGATACAACGCCATTGGTGGCGCTCGCGATGGCGCGCCGCAAGGAGTTCGAGGGACGCATGCTCGCCATTCTCGATCCTGATCTTCGCCACTCGACGCCGAGCAGGAGGCAATCGGCCGCGTTGATCGCAGCGCTGGCGTTGATCTCCCTGACAGTGGGCGCTGCGTCGCCCGTCGCTCGCCAAGCCGATGCGGCCGTCGTCGTCACGCCGAAGCACGAGCAAGCGGCGCCTGCACCGGTGGCGAATCCTGCTCCTGTTCCCGAGCTGCGCGACGCGGCGATTCCACGGACGCTGCGCGCAAAGGCATATCCTGATTCTGGCGTGCCTGGCGTGATGTCTCGGGCGTTCAGGCAGGAGAGGGCAACGGCAGTCGTCGAGTCTCAGCGTGTCTCGACGAGCGCGTCGACGACGACGAGCCAGAGCATGTCGTCGAGCACGAGAGCGCTCCAGACGATCGCCGAGGCGAGCGTCAACATCGGGTTGAATGCGGCGGCGACCGCATTGAACGACTTGAGCAAGGGCTCCAAGGGCGACAAAGGCGAGAAGGGCGCGAAGGGCTCCGACGAACGTCCGGCGTTGCTGGCGAAGGTGCTGCGCAGCGACAGCAGTGCGTCGCTCCGTCGTATCGCAGCGTGGGGACTTCAGGAATACTCTGATTCTCCCGTCGCCGCAGAGGCGCTCGGTACTGCACTCCGGCGCGACTCCGATGCCAAAGTGCGCGAAATGGCGGCTTGGGCATTGGGGCAGGGTGGCCAACGTACTGCCACGACGGAAGCACTGGTCGCTGCGCTCAAGGGTGACTCGGATGAGCGGGTTCGTGTTACGGCAGCATGGGCGATCGGCAACAGTGGAGATCGAAGCGCAGTCGACGCACTCGCCGCCGCGCTGTCCGACGCCAGCCCGAAGGTCCGTGTCCGTGCCGCGTGGGCACTCGGCAACATGGATCCGCGAGAGGCGCCGAAGCCGCTCGTCGCACTGCTGAAGGACACCGATTCACGGGTGCGTCAGGTCACGGCGTGGGCACTGTACAACATCCAGGATCCGTCGACCGCGACGGCGCTCGAAGCGGCGCTCAAGGTCGAGCAAGACAAGGACGTGCAGGTGTCGTTCATTCGTGCGATCGCCACACTTGGTGAGCGGTCGGTGGATGCACTCAAGGGCCTGCTCGAGTCACCCGACGCGCGTGTGAGATCGATGGCCGTGCACGCGCTGGCAGGAGGACACGCTTCCGGACCGTGGCCATGGCCATGGCCGGAGCCGCGCCCCTTCCCCTGATCGAATAGGTGAACGGGCGCTGCGGGAAACGAGCGCCCGTTCTTGTGGAGTATAGTGCTGATTTTTCACCCTTCAGCCCATGGACATCACGATGGGCAACGTCGACGGAGTCACGATGCAACGAGTATTCGGAGTGGTGGCAGCAGCAATGCTCGCCTCGATGAGCGGAGCCGGCGCGGCCACGAATGCGCGCAGCGGCAGGGAAGAGCGCATTGCGCCGATCGACATCACGGCACTGCTGACGGCAGCGCGCGGCGCGCCACCGGTGATCTGCGCGATTGCCTCGCAGGCAGTGCGCGGCTGGGGTTGGGGCGACTACAATGACGCGCCGGCAACGCCGCTCTCGGGCGTCGCGAGCATTCGCAATCGCGATCTCAACGACACCAGGCTCACGACGGAGGACGTCGACAAGCTGATGACCGGCCTCGCGTCGGACGACGCGTGCGTCCGCGAACTCTCCGTGCGTTTGCTCGGCAGCCAGCGCAACGAGAATACAGCGACGAAAGAGACCATCGCGGCCGGGCTCGTGTCGCGCCTTCGCTCGCCTGACGTCAGCATGCGCGAGGTCGCCACATTCGGGCTCGGCATCATGAGTCCGAAGAGTGCGCT
Organism: Gemmatimonadaceae bacterium; assembly: GCA_039915865.1. Lineage (GTDB taxonomy): Bacteria > Gemmatimonadota > Gemmatimonadetes > Gemmatimonadales > Gemmatimonadaceae > AG11. The sequence continues at coordinate 20,364 of JBDSML010000063.1, forward strand.
CGATGCGCTCATCGCCACGCTCGGCGACGCGAACGCTGGTGTCCGCGCGAATGCCGCATGGGCGCTCGGTCGCATCGACAACGGCAAGGCGCTCGCGCCGATTGTCGGGCTGTTCCGCGACGGCGATGCACGAGTGCGTGAAGCGGCGGTGGTTGCCGCAGGACGCATCGATTCGGTGAGTGCAGTGCCGGCATTGATGCGCGTTCTCCAGAACGACGAAGCACCATCGGTGCGTCGCGTTGCCGCATGGGCGCTCGGCAACCGCCGCGCGAGCGATGCCTCGGAGGTTCTCGCGACGCAGCTTGGCAAGGAAGGCGACGGGCAGGTTCGCGAGATGATCGCGTGGGCACTCGGCGAGTCGCGCGCGAGAAGTGGGGTAGCGGCGCTGACGACGGCACTTCGTCGTGACACGGACGACGCGGTGCGCGAAACGGCGGCGTGGGCGCTGGCCGAGCTGGGCGACCGTACGTCGGCCGATGCGCTGAACGCGGCAGCGGAGAACGACCGCAGCTCGCGCGTGCGCGGTACGGCGGCGTGGGCGATCGGCAACATGCGCGGCAACGGGACGAAGACGCCGAGTGGCCTGCTCAAGGTGCTGAAGGACGAGAGCGACGACGCGCGTCTCAAGGCGGCGTGGGCACTCGGCAACGTGGGCGATTCGGATGCCATCGGAGCCATTCGAGATGCGCTGAAAGTCGAGCAGAGCTCGCAGGTGCGGCGCGGGCTGATTCGCGCGCTGATCAAGTCGGGCGGTCGTTCGGAGGAGGCGCTGACCGAGCTGTTGAGCTCGAGCGACGCCACCGTTCGTGAAGCGGCAGTGCGCGGACTGGCCGGCAACAATTCCTTCAACCCGTGGCCGTGGCCCTGGCCGAGGCCGCGTCCGTTCCCATGAAATCGACGCTGATGGTGGCGTTGCTCGCGGTGTTGTCGTCGACACCGCGGGCGGTGGTCGCCCAGGGGCAGTCGCTCGCGGAGATGTCGGCGATCGACGCACGAAGTGCGGAAGCACCGGAGCAGTGGATCGCGCGCGGGCACGAGCTCTACGCGGCGGGCCGGTATCGCGAGTCGATCGCCGCGTTCGAGCGCGCATTGCAGTTGCGCGCGGATGCGGGCGCGGACGGCGCATGGAATGTCTCGCGCGCGTATGCGCAGCTCGACAACCGGAAGCAGGCGCTCCGGTGGCTGACGCATGCACGGCAGCTCGGCTTCCGCAACGAGCAGGCGATTCGTGATGAGCCGGCGTTCGACAAGTATCGCAACGACGCAGTTTTTAGGGAGCTTGCAATCCCTTCGGCGTGCATGGGGTGTCGTACTACACCGACCCGCCCTTCGGCCTCGGCGTGATTCGCCATGCGCCTCGTTCTGGCGGCATCCATGGAACGGCATAACCAAAGGGTTCTGCGCGTCGCGGTGTCGAACCGGGCGGATTCGCTCACGGTGATGTTCCTTGGCAACTCGCACGCGGGAGCAATCGATCTTCTCCGGCGCGAGATTCCACGCATGTCGGCGAGAACTCTCGTGGCGGCTGGGTTGTCAGCGAAAGCCACGACGGAACGCTGTGCGCGCTGCGCGCGCGTGCGCAGGCTTCGCGAACGCTGAAGGCCGCAGTTACTGCAACTGCTGCCATGGCTTCAGCTCTTGCAGTTGCAGCGTTCTTCAGCGTGGCGAAGCCTGCGTCTTTTTCTGCGTTCCGTAGGAAAGCTTTTTGGCTGGGTTGTCAACGAGAGCCACGACGGAACGCTGTGCGCGCTGCGCGCGCCTGCGTCTGTTTCTGCGTTCCGTAGGAGGGTCTTGTTGCCTGGGTTGTCAGCGTCCCGAGCGACGTCGAGGGACCTGCTCTTCCGATGTGGTCCCTTGCCAGTTGAACGATCATTCAACACATTGGCAGCGTGTCGTCCACGCCCCGGGATCGGATCCTCTTCGCTGCCATGCAACTCTTCGCCGAGAAGGGCTATAACTCGACGAGTGTGATGGACATCCTCCGCGAGGCGGAGGTGAATGCGGGGAGCATGTATCACGTCTTTCCCGGCAAGCAGGACGTGCTGCTCGCGGTGCTCGACATGTATCGCCAGGGCATCGAGCCGATGCTCCTGGCGCCGGTGTGGGATGCCGAGCCCGATCCCATCGAGCGTGTGTTCGCCCTGCTCGAGTCGTACCGGCAGCGGCTCCTCATCACGGAGTGCACGTATGGCTGCCCCATCGGCAGCATCGCGCTCGAGCTCCACGAGCCCGATCCACCGGTGCGCGAGCTCCTCGCGGCGAATTTCGATGCATGGGTCGCGGCGGTGGAGGCGTGCTTCGTCGAGGCGGGATCACGACTTCCTTCGACGCTCGACAGGCGCGGCCTCGCCGTGATGGCGCTGACGTCGATGGAGGGTGGAGTAATGCTTTCACGCACGCACCGGACGCCCGACGCGTTCGACGATGCGGTGCGGATGTATCGCGACTATCTCGGGCGGCTGCAGCAGGAGGCAGCGCGCTGAAGGCTTGGTCGTTCACCCCCCTCCCACCAGGAACGTCATGATCAATTCACGCGCAGTCACCACAGCGACGGTCATCGGAACAGTGTTGCAGCTCGCCATGGTTCTCGCCGGACATTCGAATGCGTCGATTGCGGCGATGTTCGCGGTCGGTGGAATGGGGATCTCGCTCGTCGCTGGTGTCATCTACGCCGCGCAGGCACGCGGAGGCTCGGCGGGCAGCGCAGCGCTCGGCGGGTTGATCGCCGGCGGACTCTGTGCGCTCATCGGCATCGCCGTGTCGTATGCGCTCGGCGACGTCACGGCGCAGATTCTCGCGCTGGGGACGCTCAGCTCCGCCGTCGCTGGTGCGATTGGAGGATGGCTCGGACGGTTCGCGTTCGGCGGTACGCGGAGTGTGGCATGAGACGCCTGACTACTGCGCTGCTACGCGACGCAGGACGTGTTCGAGAACACGGTGCCGTTCGACAAGGCGCTGATGTCGACGCAGCCGAGGATGACGAAGTTCATCACGCAGCGCGAACAGCGAGAGCGAGAGCGTGAGCGTGAGCCTCCAGCACTGAGCAATCCAGAGCCTGAGCTATAACAACGGCCCGAGCTCGAGCATGAGCTTCGACCTGCTAGCGACGCAAGCGCGCGAGTGCCTTCTCGATGCCCGAGGGGAGGAACATGTTGTCGGCGATAGCGCCGATCTCCTCCGCTTCGCGCCACGCGGCTTCGAGGTCGGCCAACTCGCCCTCGAATGCGACGCGCTCCTGCTCCTCGTGCAGGGCCATCTCGATGGCGAGGCCGAGCGACGTGGGCAGCGCGAGCAGGCCCGTCTCCTCTTCGCCGATCAGGCGCACTTCCGCCCTCGCGTCGTCCGACTGCGCTGTCCTTCCGGGGAGGCGCGCACTTCGACGCGCGAGCCTGGTCAGGAACTCCTCCGCACTGCCCGCATGCACGAGGCGCTTCACCGCGGTCTGTACGTCTTCCTTCGTGCCGCCCGTGAGATTCACGGCAGGAAAGATGACGGATGCCGCGCGGCGCGCGTGCGTTCCCTCGAAGCGCGTGCGACGTCGCTCTCCATGCTCGACCATGAGCGCCAGCCCACCGTCGCGGCCGATGCTGATCGTCGTCCCATTGAGGTTCTCTCGCGTGACCTCGATCAACTGGCCGCGCTCATCGCGCAATCGTGCGACGGACGAGACTATCTCGCGCCGAGCGTACCGAAACGCAGAATTCGCCAGCGAGAGTGCGATGCCGACGCCGATACCAATCGCGAGCTCACCGGCGACAATAGCGCCTCCCGCGATGGCAATCGCGCCCATGCCGAGGAGATATCGCCTGCGCCGGCGAGTGAACCGTTCACCATATCGCCAGGCGGCCAGTTCCGGCCGCTGCGGTGCGCCGATACGCACCAGGTCCGTGCCATCGGCCACGCGCGCCAGGCCGATGTGATCCGTCGACACACGGAGCGGCGTACTGCGAAAGAGCCGTTCGGCCTCTTCCACCGCTTCCCACCGCTCCTCGAGCGGCGTGAGATTCCAGCTACGGCAGTAGGCGCAAATGACCCACAGTCGACCCTTCGCCGCATCGAAGGCAAGGCGTCGGCCGACGGGGAAGTGCTCCAGCGCCTCGTTGTGTCCGAGGGACCGCGTACAGAAGATGCAAGTGCTGTACATGGGCGCGAAGGTAGCGTACAACGCGGCATCGCGCGCCGCGATCATCGAAACAACCACTCCACCGATCACATGCTGAAATCACGTTGGCGCCGCTGGAACGACAAGGCGGTGCTCCATCTCGATTACGCCAACTTCAAGGCAGACATCGACGGCCTGCGCGCCGAGGTGGCTGAGGCCGATGCGGAGATCCAGCGTGAGCCGACAGGGACAGTGCTCGTGCTCATCGACCTGCGCGACACCGTCGCGTCGCGAGCCGTGGTGCAGCTGTTCAAGGAGAGTTCCGTACTCACGCAGCCGTACATCCGTCGACACGCGCTCATTGGCATCACGGGCGTGAAGCGCTACCTGGCGGACAAGGTCGCGCAGCTCTCGGGTCGGCCGATGCGCCTTTTCAAGACGGAAGACGAGGCGTTGAACTGGCTGACGTCGGGTGTGGCGCCGACTGCGGACAGCGACGAGATCGGCGTGAAGCCGACTACTTAGGGACGGCCGATCGCCTGCAGCCGTCCTTTCGCCTCGTTGTTGTTGGGGTCGCGGCGCAGCGCCTCACGGAACGCCGCCTCCGCGGCACTCGTGTCGTTCTTCATCAGCGCGATGTTGCCACGGAACACCGCCAGCCCCGACGACGCCGGAAATTGTTCGTCGTTGAGCTTGAGCAGTGCGAACGCCTCGTCGAACTTGTTCGCGCGGCCCAGGCGGAACGCGGCAATGTTCAGCGACGACTCACCAAAGTCATACGACCCGCTGCCGTAGTAGCGGTTGCGCAGCGCCTTGTAGGCGCGCACTGCGGAGTCGGCGCCGGATAGTGCGCCGATGTCCGCCAGCACCGTGAACAGAGGCGCCGGACGACTCACGCCGCGGTGACACGTGCCGCACGTCACCTGCAGCGCGGCGCCGCCAGCGCGAGGCAGCGTGTCGACGCGACGGTTGATCTCCTGCACCATCAGCATCATCTGTCGAGCGACGAGCTTCGTCCGCTTCTCATCTGACGCGAAGTCGAACTGGTCCAGCGGCTGTCCCTCGCGACCGACATGGCAGAACTGGCAGCGCACGCCCAGGTCGCTGGTGAAGTTGCGCATCGCGCCGATCACCTGCGTCACGGGCGTCGGGTGTGCGAAGACCTTCGTGTTGATGAGGGTGTCGGGAGGAAACTTGCCGGCCTGCGCAGCGAGTGCGGCGGGCAGCAGCAGGACACTGAGACCGGCAGTGGAGAGACGCATGTGACGACCTCGCTCGGTTTTGTGCGACGGGCGACCCGAGAGAGCGACCCGCTGCCGAGGTTGGAGGTCACCGCCGGTTCGTGCAGACAGTGTGCGTCGAGTTTGCCAATGTCGCTCCGGCCCGTAGACTCTGTCCGATGCAACCCCCACCTCTATCCGCGCCGACATACGACATCGACGCCCTGCGCCGCCAGATTCCGCTGCTGGCGTCGATGGTCCCGATGAACAATTGCTCGCAGGCACCGCAGACCACCGCAACGCGTGCCGCAGCCGAGAATTATCTGGAGACGTGGAACCAGAGCGGGATGGATTGGGACGAGTGGATCGACCAGGTGCGTCGCGCGAAGGAGGAATTCGCGACGTTGATCGACGCGTCGACGGACGAGATCGCGCTGTTCAGCTCAGTGTCGGAGGCGACGAGCGCACTCGCCAGCGCATTCGACTTCACGGCGCGGCGACGGAAGATCGTCGTCAGCGAGGCGGAGTTTCCGACGGTGGGCCAGGTGTGGCTCGCGCAGGAGCGGCGTGGCGCGCAGGTGCAATGGGCGGCGGTGCGCGATGGGGCGGTGGATCCGTGTGAGTACGACCTCCACGTCGATCGCGAGACGTTGCTCGTCTCGGCGTGTCATGGCTACTACCTCGACGGCTCGTTGCAGGATCTGGCGCGACTCGCCGCACAGGCGCACATGCACGACGCACTTCTGTTCGTCGACGCCTACCAGACGCTCGGCGCCGTGCCGGTGAACGTGAAGGCACTCGACGTGGACTTTCTCGTGTCGGGGAATCTCAAGTACCTGATGGGAATGCCGGGCGTGGCGTTCATGTACGTGCGGCGTGAGTTGATCGACAGTCTCCATCCATCAGTGACCGGATGGTTTGGCCGGGTCGATCCGTTTGCGTTCAAGGTGAAGGGGCTCGACTGGTCCGAGAATGCGAGCCGCTTCGATACAGGGACGCCGCCGATCATCAATCTCTACGTCGCGCGTGCCGGGATGGAGATCATCAATGCGATTGGCGTCGCGAACATTCGCGCGTGGCACGAGGTACTCGCACGTCGGCTGATCGACGGTGGCGTGGAGCGAGGGCTGACCGTGTTCGGTCCGACGGATGTCACGCACAAGACGGCGTCGACGGCGTTTGTCGTCGAGGATTCACGCGCGGTCGAAGAGGCCATGCGCGCGAAGGGCGTGATACCGTCGGCCCGCGGGCCGGTGATCCGCCTGGCGCCGCACTATTACAGCACCCTCGAGGACGTCGATCGCGCGCTCGATGTTCTCGCTTCGGTCACGCGAAGGGCATGACGACGACGGCTCGCGAGACGTTCGCATCGCGGTTCGGGACGCTGATGACGATCGTGGGTGTCGCGCTCGGACTGGGGAACGTGTGGCGCTTTCCGTACATGGTCGGAAAGTTCGGCGGCGCGGCGTTCGTGCTGTTTTATGTGCTGGTGTCCGTGGTGATCGGCGTGCCGGCGCTGATGGCGGAGTTCGCACTTGGGCGACACACGCGGCGCGGGCCGGTGGGTGCATTCGCGGGAGGTGGTCTGCCGTTTGGAACGCAGGTCGGCTGGTTCTTCTTCGCCGTCGTGATTGCAGCGACGGGCTACTACACGGCGGTGATCGGCTGGGTGCTGTACTACGCCGTGGGGCAACTGGTGTCGGCGGTACGGCCCGGCTTCGATGCGTCCGCGATTCTGCCGCCCGATTCGGGTTTTGTGGCGACGTCATTCGTGTTGCAGCTGATCTGCACCGCGGCAGTGATTGCGGCGTGTGCGTTCGTGGTGCATCGGGGGCTGCGGTCGGGCATCGAGAAGGCGAGCAAGCTCATCGTGCCGGCGTTGCTCGTCGTGATCGTGGTGTTGATGGTGCGCTCGCTCACGCTCCCTGGTGCGATGGCCGGCGTGGAGTGGTACATCCTGAAGGTGCGATGGTCGGACCTGAATGCGACGGTGATGGTCGCGGCCATCGGCCATGCGATCTTCTCGCTGTCGCTCGGCGGCACGTTCATGGTCATCTACGGTTCGTATCTCGACGAGACGGAGAATCTCGCGCGGCCCGCGCTGTGGACCGTCATCGGTGATACGGGCTCGGCGCTGCTGGCTGGCTTCGCGATCATCCCGGCGGTGTTCGCGCTGGGACTCGAGCCGACGTCGGGACCGGGGTTGATCTTCTCGACGCTGCCGAAGGTATTCGCGGCGATTCCGGCCGGCTGGCTGTTCGGGTTCCTGTTCTTCACCGGGTTGCTCGGCGCTGGCTATCTGTCGGACATCGGTGCGTTCGAGGCGCTCGTCGCCGGTTTGACGGACAACACGCGCATGTCGCGGCCGAGGGCGGTGTTCGTGACGGCGGTGGCGGTGTTCGTCGTCGCCATCCCGCCGATGATCAACAACTCGATCTTCGTGCCGTGGGACTTGACGTTCGGGTCGGGGATGCAGACGCTTGGCGCGCTGGTGGCTGTGCTCACGGTGGGTTGGTGTATCGACCGGTCGAGTGCACTGCGGGAGCTTGGCAGTGGTGGAGGCCGGCCGGTGCCGGCGTGGCTGTACTATTGGATTCGGTTTGGTATTCCCCTGGCGATCATCGCGGCGGGGGTCTGGTGGTTGTTGACGAATGTGCTGGGGACTGTAAAAGGCATTTAGGTTGCACGCCCTGCCGCAGCATGAGCGTGAGCTTGAAGCATCCAGCTCTGAGCCTCTAGAGCTCGAGCTTCAGCTCTGAGCCAAAGCTCGAGCTCGATTTGCTCATTGCTGGAAGCTCAGGCTCAGGCTCATTGCTCATTTCGGTAGTTGATACTTCGAGAGGTCACATGCCGAAACGCAGCGCCGGCGTGCTGCTCTATCGCAAGGAGCCGGGCGAACTCGAAGTCCTCCTCGTACATCCGGGCGGGCCTTTCTGGGCACGGAAGGACGCCGCCTCGTGGTCGATTCCCAAGGGCGAGGTCAGCGAGGATGAGGACCCACTCAGCGCCGCGAAGCGAGAGTTCGCCGAGGAGACCGGCCATGCCGTCGACGGAGACTTCGTGGCGCTCGAGCCAGTGAAGCTGCCAAGCGGCAAGGTCGTCCATGCGTGGGCGCTCGAGGGCGACTGCGATGCTACGACGATCGTGAGCAACACATTCACGATGGAATGGCCACCAAAATCCGGTCGCCAATCAGAGTTTCCTGAAGTCGACCGCGCCGGTTGGTTCGGCGTCGACGTCGCGCGAGTGAAGTTGTCGAAGGGACAAATGTCGCTCCTCGATCAACTCATCGCGCTGGTCGGCTCCGTGTAGACGTACGCAACGGGCACGTCGCGCCCACGGGGTCGCGCACGAACGCGCCGACGTCTCGCGCAACGGATGCGGCGTCGAGCGACGGAAAGGCGAGTGCGATAACGATCTCGACGTGCCCAACATGTGGATAGACAATGCTGCGAGCGCAGCCGCCCCTGGTGAAGATGCGCTCCGCGAGACGGGTCGCATTGCCGGCGCTTACGACGTCGTCCGCTGCACCCTGAAGCATGAAGAGCGGCGGTTCATCGCCGTCGATGAAGTTGTAGGGATAGGATGCCGGCCAACTCGAGCGCGGACCCATGAGCTCTTGAACGTCGGGGTCGGTCCAGATCGTATCCACCGGGCCGGCAAGACTGACGAATCCCCGCACCGCATCTCGCGGCAAGCCGACATCGCTCAGGAAGTGCTCGTCGAGTGCCAGCATCGCCGCGGTGTGCGCACCAGCCGAGTGTCCGACGACGATGATATTCCGCGGATCGCCACCGTAGCGCGCGATGTTGTCGCGCGTCCAGCGCACCGCCTGCGCGCCATCCTCGACCCATGCGGGAAATCGGACCTCCGGAAACAATCGATAATCGGGGATGACCACGACAAGTCCGCGCCGAGCGAGCGCGTTGCCGACGAGCAGGTAGTCGCGCTTGGAGCCGTACTTCCAGCGCCCGCCATAGAGGAACACGACCACCGGCGCCGCCGTCCGCGCGCGTCGCTCCCGATAGACATCGAGCCGCTGACGCGTACCAACACCGTAGCTGTTGTCGGCGGCTCGGACGACGCGGTCATACAGCACGAGCTGTTCGAGCCCCTGGCGAGGTGAACAGCCGCTGGCGACGGCAACGAGAGTCGTCGCGACGGCACGAAGGAGTCGCCGACGCGCGGTCGATCGCGAGATGCGCATATTGTTCACTTCCGAATGCACGAAACGCGCACACATCAGCGATCGGCGAGAACATGATTCAAGCTTCCCGGGAGCTCGAGACCGAGCGTCTTCGCTTTCGCATGCTGCGCGACAGCGATTTCCCCACGTACGAGACGTGGTGCGCCAACATCGACGTCATGCGCTACACCAGCGGCCGGGCGCTCGAGCGCATCGAGGCGTGGCGGAACATGGCCTACCTCATCGGCCACTGGTCGCTTCGCGGATACGGTTACTATGCCGTCGAAGAGAAGTCGACCGGACAACTCATCGGCCGAATCGGCTACACGAACAGCGCGGGATGGCCCGGATTCGAGCTTGGATGGATGATCGATCCCGCATTCCAGGGACGCGGGTTCGCCACGGAGGGCGCATCGTTCCTGCTGCGGTATGCCTTCGAGGCACTCGACCAGCAACATGTGGTGAGCCTCATTCACGCCGACAACGCACCATCCCGCACAGTCGCTGTCCGGCTGGGCGAGACGGTCGAAGGTGAAGCACTGGTGCTGGGGACGGCCTGTCTCATTCACGGCATCTCGCGAGACAGCTGGCGAGCGAACAGCGCTGCGTAGGGTCGGCTACGGTGTTCGCTTGTCGACGACCACCGTGCCGCTCTTCATCACCCATCGCACCTTGTCGATGACGACATTGATGTCGTGCAGCGGATCACCCTCGACGGCGACGATGTCCGCGTAGAATCCCGGCGCGATCCTGCCGAGCTTGTTCGACATTCCGAGCAGCTCGGCCGCATTGGTCGTGGCCGTCGCGAGCGACTGCGCCGGCGTCATCCCCGCCTGAACCAACCACCCGAGCTCGCGCGTGTTCTCGCCGAACATCCAATACACGGCGTCGGAGCCCATGGCGATCTTCACGCCTGCTGCATTCGCACGACGCGCCGTCGCGAGGTTGAGCAGGCGAAACGAATCCAGCTCGGCGACCTGCGTGGCGTTGTAGCCGAGCAGCGCGGCGTTCTCCGCGTAGAAGCGGTTGTGGTCGATGGTCGGCACATACATCGTGCGCGTCTTCGCCCATTCGGCGAGCGTCGCATCATCGACGCCAGCGGGATGCTCCACCGATTCCGCGCCGGCGCGCATCGCGGCGCGTCCGCCGGACTGGCCATACGAGTGAATCGCAATCGGCTTGTGGTAGCCATGCGCCACCTCGGCGGCGACCCGCATCTCGTCGTCGGTGAAGGTCTGCACACCAGTGACGTTCTGAAAGCTGCCCGACGAGCCATACATCTTGATCCAGTCGGCACCGGCATCGACCTGTGCCTTGATGGCGACGCGAATCTCTGCAGTGTCGCGCACGCGACCGCGCGCAGGAGCGGAGGGCGTCGTCTCGCGCGGCACAGTCAACTTCGAGAGCCCGAACCCGGCGACGAACATCCGCGGGCCGATCATCGCGCCCTTGTTGATCGAATCGCGCATGGCGATGTCGGTGTAGTTCGATGCGCCGAGGTCGCGTACGGTCGTCACGCCTGTCTGCAGGGTGGCCAGCGCATTCGCGGCCGCGGCCATGACGACGGAGTCCCTCGATCGCGGGCCCGGCACGGACGGATTGGACTTGTCGCGCCAGTACGTCATGTGCGTGTGGACGTCGATGAGGCCGGGAATCGCCGTGTAGTGGCGCAAGTCGATCACGCGAGCGCCGGCGGGGACGGCGCGCGCGCCAGAACCAACGCTCACGATGGTGTCCGCCTGCACGACGATCACGGCGTCGGGTGTCGAGCGGCCGGAAGCGTCGACCAAGGCGCCGAAGCGGAGCGCGGTGGTTTGCTGCGCCGAGAGATGCGCAGCGCAAAACAGCAGCGCACCGAAAACGATTCGCATTTTCATATCACTACTGTATCTTCGCGCCGAGCGAGTGGACAGTGCGGAAGAGCAGGTCCCTCGACTTCGCTCGCGACGACAACGCTTCCTACACACTCGACGATGCCTGTCTCCACATCAGCCTCACAGCTGATCTACAGTTGCCTCAAGGACGTCGGCGTGCGCATCGTCTCCGCTCTCCCCGAGACGTGGCTCGTGCACCTCATCCGCATGGCGGAAGAGGATGCCGACATGACGCTCGTCCGCCTCGCGAAGGAAGAGGAAGGCGTCGGCATCTCGGCGGGCGCACATCTCGCCGGTGTGAAGTCCGCGATGCTGATGCAGAACCACGGCTTTCTCGCGTCGATCAACGGCATCGTCTCCTGTGCACAGCTCTACCGCATCCCGCTGCTCATGCTGATCAGCCACCGTGGCGAGTTCGGCGAACGCGATCCGTGGCAGACGGAAGGGGGCGGCGTCACCGAACACGTGCTCGACGCCCTGCGCATCCCCACCATTCGGCTCGAGTCGCCCGACCACGTTTCGCGCCGACTGCACAAGGCGCAGACACTCGCCTACTCGGCCAGTCGCCCCGTGGCGCTGCTGCTGTGCCGCGACCTCATGTGGGAGGAATGATGCGCCGACTCGATGCGATGCAGGCGGTGTATTTGCAGCTCGAACAATGCGTCGTCGTCACCATCATGGGTGCCGTCGCCGCCGAGTTGCAGTCGATCGGGCACAAGCCGAACTTCTTCTACCTGCAGCACGCGATGGGCCTGGCATCGTCGCTCGGTCTCGGCATCGCGCTCAGCCGTCCCGACGTCACGGTCGTCGTCTTCGATGGTGACGGCTCCGTCCTCATGAACCTCGGTGGACTCACGACGCTCGCTCGCTATCGGCCGACGAACCTCGTGCACGTCGTCTTCGACAACGAGAGCCTGCTATCGGTCGGCGGCTTTCCGACGGCGACGTCGACGGGCAGCGATCTCGCTGCGATCGCTGCGGCATCGGGCGTCCCGCGCACCGCGACGGTCCGCACACTGGATGAATTCAGCACCGCGTTCACCGAAGCGCTCGACGCGCACGAGCTCACCACGCTCGTCGCGAAGGTCGAAGCCATCGGACCGGCAGGCTACGTCACCGATCTGTCCCTCCTCGAAAATCGCTACCAGTTCCAGCGCTACCTGCGCGATCACCCCGCACGGACTGACTCATGACGATCCTCACTCAACTCGTCGAAGGGCTCGACAGCGGTCGCGTCAAGATCATCGACCTCACGCAGGACCTCGGACCGGAGACACCCGTCATCGGACTGCCGCCACAGTTCGGCGCGTCGCCCGGCGTGACGATGGAAGTCATCTCGCAGTTCGACGACAAGGGGCCGGGCTGGTACTGGAACGTCATCCACATGGGTGAACACACCGGTACCCACTTCGACGCGCCGATTCACTGGATCACCGGCAAGGATCTTCCCGACAATCGCTGCGACACGCTGCCCGTGCGTCGCTTCGTCGGACCGGCCTGCGTCATCGACGTCTCGCGCGAAGTTGACGCCGACGAGGACTTCCTGCTCATGCCGGAACACGTCGAGGCGTGGGAACACACGCATGGAAGGATTCCACCAGGTGCATGGGTCCTCCTGCGCACCGACTGGAGCAGGCGCACCGACGCGGCCTCATTCCTCAATGTGAAAGCGGACGGACCGCACAGCCCAGGCTTCCACCAGACGACGTCGACGCTGCTCGCCCATGATCGCGACGTCACTGGCGTCGGCGTCGAAACAGTCGGCACCGACGCCGGCCAGGCGGGAACGTTCACGCCGCCATTCCCGAATCACACGATCATGCACGGCGCCGGAAAGCTTGGACTCGCGAGTCTCCGCAACCTCGATCAGCTGCCGGCAACGGGCGCGGTCGTCATCGCCGCGCCTCTCAAGATCGTCAACGGCAGTGGAAGCCCGCTGCGCGTCCTCGCTGTGGTCGAGAGCTAACTCAACTCCTCGGCGACGATCCTCTCGAAGGTCTCCACCAGGCGGTCCGCATCGCTCTCGTCGAACGGCATCGGCGGACGAATCTTCACAACGTTGTGATGCGGGCCGTCAGTGCCGAGCAGGATGCCCATCTCGCGCATCCGGTTCGCGACGTACGACGCCTCCATACCCGCAGGCTCCAGCGTGTCGCGATTGCGCACGAGCTCGACGCCGAGAAAGAGTCCCGAGCCGCGGACGTCGCCGACGATGCTGTAACGGTCGATGAGCGGACGCAAGCCCTCGAGCATCCGGTTGCCAACGGCGAGCGCGTGCGCCTGAAGATTCTCGTCGCGAACGACGTCCAGCACCGCGAGACCCACGGCGCACGACACATTGTTGCCGCCGAACGTGCTGAAGAACTCCATCCCATTGTCGAACGCATGCGCGATCGCGCGCGTCGTCACCACGGCGGCGATCGGATGGCCGTTGCCGAGCGGCTTGCCCATCACGACGATGTCAGGAGCGACGCCTTGCGCTTCGAATGCCCAGAAGTGCGTCCCCATGCGGCCGAGTCCCGTCTGTACCTCATCAGCGATGCAGACCGCGCCAGTCGCACGCACATGCCGATACACCTCGGCGAGATATCGCGGCGGCAACATCAGCTGTCCACCGACGCTGGGGCACGTCTCGGCGATGAAGCCGGCGAGTCCACGACCCTTCTCGTGCATGCCATGGATGATCTCGGCGACATGCGATGCGTACTTGAGTCCGATGCTTCGATCGCCGCGCTTGACTGCTCCGCGATAATCGTCCGGCAGCGGCGCGACGTGTACCCACTCGGGCGCGCCTGACCCACCTGGTCCGGCGTGCTTGTACGGGCTCATGTCGATGAGCGACGTCGTATTGCCATGGTACGCCGCCTCGAGGACGATCATGTCGCGGCGTCGCGTGAACGTACGCGCGAGACGCAGCGCGAGCTCGTTGGCTTCACTCGCCGAGTTGACGAAGTAGCAGACCTCGAGCGAGGCGGGGAGCGTGGCGGCGAGCCGCTCGCCATACTCCGCGAGTGTGTCGTTCAGGTAGCGAGTATTGGTGTTGAGCACTCGCATCTGTCGCTCGGCTGCCTCAGCGACGCGAGGATGCGCGTGGCCGACGTGTGGAACGTTGTTGTACGCGTCGAGGTAGCGACGTCCCTCATCGTCGAAGAGGAATTGGCGCCACCCGCGCACGGCCCGTACGGGATTCCGATACGCGATGCTGACGTTCCCGCCGATGCGTGCCTGCCGATGTTCCAGCGCTTCCGGCCGGCTCTCGACTCGCCGCGGAAAGCGATCGGCAGGGATGCCGACGATGAGGTTCGGATCCGGCGACAGACTCAGCCACGCGCGACGTTCGCTCGCGCGGACAACGCCCGGGAAGTCGGCGCCGAGTCCGAGCGTATCGGTGATGACCTGCATGTGCAGGTGTGGTGTCCAGCCGCCGTTCACGTCGGCGCTACCGAAGGCTCCGATCTGTTCGCCGCGCTTGACCGGCTTGCCTTCGTGAAGACCGTCGAGCGACGCGCGGCTCAGGTGTCCATAGAGCGTGAAGAACGGCACGCCCTCGTCAGTGACGTGGCGGAGAACGATGACCGGCCCGTAGTCCTGTCGCGCGGGGTTGTCGGCGAATGCATGGACGACGCTATCCAGCGGTGCGAAGACGGGAGTGCCAGCATCCGCGAAGAGATCGAGACCGATGTGGATCGTGCGCCATTCGTCTTCGGGGTCGGGACCCGTGGCGAACAGTGGCGACGTGTAGAGCAGGCGAGGCTCGTCGTACTGGCCGACCGCGACGCCGACTCCTTCTGCACGCATCAGGTCGTCGATGCGCTGCGTGAGTCCGGGCTCGCGATTCTGGCGATCGTCGCCGCTGACGAGCGCGCTGCCGATGCCCAGGTCGAGCACGATGCAGCGGTCGGTGCGGAGATCGACGTCGATCACCGGTGCGAATGTCGCCGAGTTGGCGGTGAGCCAGGCGCGGATCTGCGTTGTCGCGGCGACCGGTTCCATGCCGCACACGTCGCGAAAGACAGCTGATGCGAGACCGAAGGGAATCTTCGCCAACTCAGGCAATGCGAGGCGGATCGCCTCCTGGCTGACGTCCAGATATTCGTTGCCAGGATTCAGCTGCCGCTGGTGCGCGGCGACGCATGCGCTGGTGCACAGGCGAAGCGCGATCAGGCCGAACAGCGCGGACAGCTCGTCGCCAGTGAGTGGAAAGAGCGCGTGGTGGCCGCGGACCACATGGGCAATCGCGTCGAGCGGTTCGGCGGCGCCGAGTGTGACGTAGGCGCAGGCAATGGCGAGGTCGGCGACGGTGTAGCTGTGGACCATGTCGCCGAAGTCGACGATGCCGGTGAGTCGCTGGCGACGCGTGTAGATGTCATCGCCTCCGCCGACGAGCACGTTGTAATCGTTGAGATCCCCGTGGATCGCACTCGTGCGGAGGGATGGCAGCAGTGGTGCGACGTGTAGGTCGAAGCGCGCGACGAGACTGTCGATCGTCGCCGCGAGCATGGCGTCGCCGATCAGCGCGCGATGTTCGTGGATCACCTCGCGGCCCTTGGCGAGATCCCAGTGGAAGTCGCGATGGATCGCCGGGTGGTCGAACGAGGCGAACGCATTGCTCAATGCCCCGATGCGCTGCCCGAAGTCCTCGAGGAGCATCGTCGTGCGCCGCCGGACCGTGGCGAGCGGTGAGCCGTGCAGGTGCGTGACGGCCCAGGCGAGATGCTTCCGCCCGTCAGGTGCAGTGACCTCGACTATCGGCGCGCCGTCGAGCGTGTTGACGACGCGCGGAATGACGTCGAGCGATTGTGCGAGGTGCGCCATGGCTCGCTGCTGCGCGTCGATCATGCGGCGGTCCTCGGTCGCGTTGGCGATCTTGAGGACCAGCCGTACGCCGGTTGCCGTATCGAGCAGGAAGTTCTGGTCGCGCTCACTCGGCAGCGGGTGCACGATGGCGCTGAGGCCGTAGAGATCGCGTGCGAGCTGGGCGACGGACGCGACGTCGAAGCGAGGGGCGTGTTCGAGCATGGAGGAATCCTAACGCGGGGCGCGTCAGGGCGGCGGATGCTCAGAGAGTCAGTTCGGCTTCAGCCCATACAGCTTCGATGCATTGCCACGCATGACCATCGTCGCGATTTCCTCGGCGCGCAACCGGTTGATCTCGCCGTCACGCATCATGCCGGTGAGCGCGATGGCGAGCGCCTGACGTGCCGAGGTAGTCCCGATCCACGCGGCGAGCTCCCAGCCTGCGTCCGGTCCGCCCGCGAAGGCATCCGTGCCGAAGAGTACTCTGTCGGGAGACTGCGTCAGCCACCCGCGAAGAGTGTTCGCCAGTATGGCCGGTGAATATGCGATCGACATCATGGAAATGTCGGCATAGACGTTCGGCTTCCAGAACATCGCGGCGGTGTGCGCGGCGTACATGCCTCCGCCGTGAACGATGACGAACGTCGTACCGCGCAAGGTCGAGTCGTTGAATGTCGGCTCGAGGAGCAGCGGATCGCTGCCAGTCGCGCGATAGAAGCTGCCCGCGCCTTCAATCGAATGGATGTGCACCGCCATCCCGAGCCGGCCTGACTCGCGCGCGATGTAGCGGAAGAGGTAGTCCTGAAGGTCCTTGTACTCGGCACGCGTGGGCACTCCCCCGGCTGCGTAGCGCGCGTACACTCGGCGCGCCGTGGCCACGGGCACGTCGCCGAAGTCGAGTGCGCGCAGATAGGCCGCCTCGAACTTGACGGCGATGCACCCCTCGCGACGCTGTCGCTCGAGTGTCGGCGTCACGACAGTACGCAGATACGCATCGAGCGTGGTGGGAACCTTCGTCACGTGCAGGTCCGCGAGGTAGCGCTTGAGCAATCGATCCTCGATCGGATACAGTGCGCGATAGTCGGGGCTTGCTGCGCGCTCTCCTGCGGACGACAGCGGAAGCATGAGTGCGTCGACGTACGACACCCAACGAAAGCGCGGTGGTGCGAGACCAGGTCCCATGGCGATGCGATTGGCGAGCATCACCTCGGTGCCGATGCGGTCGAGTACCCATTCGGGGAAGCGCGCACCCTGCGCGCGCGCGACGGACTGCATCGTCGCGCGCAACTCGGCCATGTGCGGAGCGCTCAGGTCGTCAAAGCGATACCCATACATTGCGCGATATGCAGCGATCCATGCGGGACTGTCCGGCCGTAGTCGCTCCGGAAAGGGAAACGGCGGCAATCCGTCGAGCGGTAGCGCGTCGGACTCGGAGTCGACGGGAACGATCGAGTTGACGTGCGTGTGGTTGTCGACAGCGCGGATCGTCGCGATGTACGCCGCGAGCGATGAGTCGATGGGTGATTGCGCTGGCGCAGTCGTCCTGATGAGCATGAGCGCCGAGATGATGAGCAACGCGCGATTTGTCATACTCCTCCAGCGAATGTCATGGTCTCGAAGCATCTGCCGCAACCTCGATCGGGCATCGGAGGCTTTCAACACCGACACAAACGGATCGGACGAATCCGAACGGAACCTGCAGGAACAACTCGCAGGACGACAATCGCCAGTGCCGTGAAGTGTCCGTTGGTGTCCGTTCGTGTCCGTTATGTGTCGCTTTCAAAAACCTCCGCCAACCTACCTCGGTAGGAGGTGGCCACGCCGAGATGTCACTCTACGAGAACCATTTCTCCAGCCATAGGCACAGACTCAACGTCGCCACGAGCGACAATTGCCGTCGACGCCATATAGCCCGTCGCGTTGAGCATGGTCGCCAGTGTGTCGGGAATCGCGTCAACCGCGATCAGGATGCCGACCCCTTCAACGGGAAGACCGATCGCGATGAACAGCGGCGCCAGCGCAATGAACGCCCCACGCGGAACGCCCGGCGCACCGAACGCCATGAAGACGCTGAAGATGCCGATCGTGACCAACTCGCGTGGATGGAGTGGCACTCCATAGAACCACGCGATGAAGAGCGCTCCGACCGACCACGACACCGGCGCGGCAACCTTGAACGTCGACACCGAGAGCGGCAGCACGAACCCCGTGACGCGCGTCGGCAACGCGAGACTCCGCTCGGCGCTCTCGAACAACGACGGCAGCGTCGCAATCGATGAGCTCGAGCTCACGGCGATCAGCTGCGGCTCGAACATCGCGCGCGCGAACCGGCCGACACCGATGCCACCGAACAGCGCCACCACCGGATACAACAGCAGCGTCCCGACCAGGCACATCACCGAATACGCGACGATATAAAACCCAATCGCGCCAACAAGCCCCGCCCCTGCATGCGCAGCGAGCGGCAGCATGAGCGCAAAAATCCCGACGGGTGCGAGAAGGATCACCCACCGCACGAGAATGAGCATCGCGTCGCCCAGGGCGCGAAAAAACCCCAGCAATGCCGCACGCGCCGGTGGCGCACCCCGCGAGATCGCGAGCGCAAACAACACTGTGAAGATGATCAGCGGCAACATTGCCCCATTCGCCGCCGCCGCGATGGGGTTCGACGGAATCATCGACGTCAACCACGTCGCGACCGTTTGCGTCTGTCCGCCGGACGCGATCTGACTCGCTGCCTCGGACGCACCGGCGGGCAGCGCGGGCCGCGTCGTGATGAGCCGAGGGAGTAAGCCGAAGAGCAGGGCGGCGAGCGGAATGGCGATAGCGGACATCAACAGCAGCAGTGACACGAAGACGAACACGGAGCGGCCGCCCGCCCGCCCGATCGCCTTGACGTCGCTCGCCGACGCGACGCCCGTGATGAGCAGCGAGACGACAAGTGGAATCACCGTCATGCGAATCGCATTCACCCACAGCGAACCGACCGGCGCGATGGCGTCGGCCGCATGGATCAACGACGGATTGCCCGACGCGCCGATGAGGGCGCCGCCGGCGACAGCCGCAACGAGAGCGACGAGAACGCGAGTGCTTTCTTTCATCGAATGTGCGAGAGACTACATCATCAAGTCGCCGCCGTTGATGTCGAGCGACGTTCCGGTGAGATAACCAGCTGCTTCAGATGCGGCGAAGCAGATCAAATCCGCCACCTCGCGCGCTGTGCCGAGCCTCGGCACCGGATAGCGGCCAGCCAAGCGCTGGAGCAACTCGTCCGGCGCATGCTCGTGGGTCAGCTCGGTGTCGATCATGCCGGGACACACGGCGTTCACGGTGATCCCGAACTTTCCGAGCTCCTTCGCCGATGCGCGCGTCAGCCCGAGCAACCCGGCCTTCGACGCAGTGTAGTGCGCGCCGCCGAGCGTGCTGACCGTCCGTCCGGCCGACGAGGAGACGTTGATGATCCGGCCATACTCCTGCGCCTTCATCGCCGGGAGCACGGCCTTCGTCAGCAGGAATGGCGCGGTGAGGTTGACCTCGAGTGCCATGCGCCACTCGTCGGCCGACAGCTCCCCGAATCGCGTCGACCGCGCCAGCGCCGCGTTGTTCACCAGAATGTCGACGCGCCCGAATCGCTCGAGGGTGCGACGAACGATCTCCTCGGGAACGCCGTAAACCGAGATATCGCCCGGAATGGCCAGCGCACGATCGCCAAGCGATCCTGCGACCTCTTCGGCACGATCGGTGTCACGCACGTGGACAGCAACGCTCGCTCCGCGCTCGTACAGGCGCGTGGCCGCGGCGCGACCGAGCCCACGCGCGGCGCCGGTGATGATCGCGACGCGTCCCGAAAAGTCGTTCAGTGGCGTGGAGTCGATGGAGCGCGATCCGGAAGGGGAGGGAGCGCGAATATGGCCGCCCGGTGCATCGACGGCAAATGCCACCCAACCCCGGGGCTGACCTGCGCGTACTATCTCGCACAGATTCAGGAGCGGTCGTCCCGTACGACGTGAGGGACCTGCTCTTCCGCTCCGCATTTCACTTCAATATAGAACTCGAATGCTGAAGGCTCGACTCATCCCGCTTTCACTGCTCGTCCTTGCCGCCGCGATGCCAGACGTCGCACGCGCACAGTCGGCTGGAAAGCTCAATCAATTCGGCAACCCGCGCACGCTCACGCCAGCGCCGACGACTGCGGCGATCAGCGAGCGCGATCTCAAGATTCGCCTCTATCAGTTCGCCGACGACTCGATGCAGGGCCGCCAGATCGGCCGCATCGGCAACAGGAAAGGCACCGACTACATCGCGGCCGAGGTCAAGCGATTGGGCCTCGTGCCGGCGGGCGACAATGGGACGTACTTCCAGGTGCTGCCATATCACCTGAAGACGTTCACGAGTCATTCCCGCCTCACGGCGAACGGCAATCCCCTTTCGTGGGACAAGGAGTGGGTCGCGATACCGGGCGCACGAGCTCCGCGTGCGATCAGCAATGTTGAAGTCATCTTCGGCGGCACCACCGGCGACACCACCACCCAAATCTCGGCCGCACAGGCGGCGGGCAAGTTCGTCGTTCTCCTTCCGGCAGTACCGCGTCCCGCCGCAGCGGGCGGACCGGGCGGCGGCGGTGGCTTTGGCGGTGTCGGCGCAGGACAGAACCGGTTTGCTGACGCCGTCGCCATCGCGACCGTCGACCTCGACGCACTCGCGCCCGCGCAGCGTGTCGCACTCGCCGCACCAGCCATCGCGACGTCGAATGTCGTCGGTGGTCGTGGTGGACGCGGCGGCGCCGCTGGCGCACCAGTGGATTCCATCGCGCTGCTCAAGGCGCAGATCAACGCGCTGTCGCCGCAGGCGACGATTCGCATCACGCGCGACGCCGCCGCGAAGCTCTTTACCCGCCGCAACATCGACGGACTCTCGGCCGGCAACATGGGCGCGACCGTCAATGCGTCGCTCGACTTCGTGGAGACGCCGAGCGACTATGCGCGCAACGTCGTGGCGATCATTCCCGGCAGCGATCCAGTGCTGCGGAACGAGTATGTCGCCATCGGCGCCCACAACGACCACGTCGGCCTGCTCGCCGCACCGGTCGACAAGGATTCACTCAAGGCATTCAACGACATCCGGAACCGGATGCTCATCGCCAATGGCATGCTCGGCCTCACGCCAGCGCAGCTGTCGACGATCGCGGTGAACATGGACAGCATCCGCCGCGTTTATCCAAAGGTTCGTCTCGACTCGATCCGCAATGGCGCGGACGACGATGGCTCGGGCTCGATGGGCGTGCTCGAGATCGCGGAGCAGATTCAGGCAATGAAGGTGAAGCCCAAGCGGTCGACGCTGTTCGTCTGGCACACTGGCGAAGAGGCGGGCCTGATCGGGTCGGCGTTCTTCACGCGGAATCCGACGGTGCCGATCGATTCCGTGGTGGCGCAGATCAACATCGACATGATCGGCCGCGGCCGCGCCGAGGATCTGCCGGGCGGCGGTCCGAACTACGTGGGCGTGGTGGGCTCGATGTTCGACTCGAAGGACCTCGGCGACATGGTGCAATCGGTGAACAAGAAGCGGAAGGAGCCGCTGGAGCTGGACAACAAGTACGACTCGACACTGACGTGGTCGGGGTACAACAACATCTACGGCCGCAGCGATCACTACAACTATGCGCAGCAGGGTGTGCCGATTGCGTTCTTCTTCACCGGGCTGCATGGTGACTATCACCAGGTGAGCGACGAGGCGGAGTTCATCGACTATCCGCACTATGCAAGGATCGCCAACTACATCAGCGATCTCGTGGTGGAGGTGGGCAATGGTCCGCGTCCGCGGATCAACGGCTCGAAGCCGGCGCGCCCGCCGCGGGCAATGGTTCCGTAGCTGGGAGCTTGAGCGTGAAGCCTCGAGCATTCAGCCTCCCGAGCTCGGGCTTGAGCTCGGGCCACAGCTCGAGCTCTGACATGCTGATGGCTGGAAGCTCACGCTAAGGCTCGTGCCCCCGCCGGTGGCTCACTTTCGAGCTCGAGCTGGTTGCTCTGGATGTGTCCGTGTGCGATGAACAGTAGACAACTCACCACAAGCCGGACGGACCGAATGAAACGACGGCACTTCATTCACTCGATGTTGGCCACAGCGGCTGGAACCCTCCTGCTCGCCGATCGCGCACGAGCCCAGGCCGCCGACACCCGCCTGACACGATTTGGCCTGGAGCTCTACTCCATCCGCAACACCATGCGCGCGGACCCCGAGCGCACGCTCGCCGCCGTCCGCGCCATGGGGTACTCCGACGTCGAGCTCCTCTGGTCGTTCAAGAACTTCAACAGAACACCACAACAGGTCCGCGCCACCCTCGACAAGGAAGGGCTCCGCGCGCCCTCGTGTCACATGGAGCCCGACACCATCCTCACCAACTGGGACCGCAGCCTCGATACCGCCAGGCTCCTCGGCCACGAGTACCTCATCGTGCCCGATCTTGGAGAAGCTGCCAGCAAGTCACTCGACAATTGGAAGTTGTGGGCGGATCGCTTCAACACCGCCGGCGCGAGCGCTCGAAAGGCCGGCCTCTGGCTCGCGTTTCACAACGAGCCGACCCACATGAAGCCGATCGATGGCATCGTGCCGTACGACATGTTCGTCGAGCGCCTCGATCCCTCACTCGTGCGCCTGCAGTTCGACGTCGGCAACATGATGATGGGCGGCGGCGACGTCATGGCCTACTACGAGCGATACAAGGATCGCTACTGGAGCTTCCACCTCAAGGATGTCCTCGCCGACCGGTCGAGCGACACGGAGCTCGGCAAGGGCGCCTTCGACTTCAAGCGCTTCCTCGCCGCCGTGCCGGCACTCGGCAGCAAGCCATGTTACGTCGAGCAGGAAGGGCCGAAGGACGAAATGGCGAGCGCGAAGATGAACGCCGAGTTCCTGAAGAAGCTCGAGTTCTAGCCATCAGAGCGGTCCGTCGCGATAGCTCCATCGCGGCGCATAGCGCAGCAGCTCGCGCGCGCGCGTGATGTCCAGCGTGTGCTCGTCGGCCAGGTGGCCGACGGCGAACCGCGTGAGGTACGGACCGCGCGTCGCTGCACCGCGAAGCCAGAGGCCTTCGAGCAGGCCAGCCGCTGCCCACGCCATCGGCCGCGGAATGAACACGAGGTTCGTCGGAATGACGAGCCGCGACAGGATCGTGTCGAGCAACTCCTCCAACGACGCATCCTTGCCGTCGGAGATGTTGAAGGTCCCACGCACGTCCACCGCCTCGATCGCACGCATCACCGCGATCACCAGGTTGTCGAGATGCGTGACCGAGAGACTGTTGCTTCCGTCGCCCGGAATGGGCAGCAGGCCAAAGCGGCGCGATTGGAGCAGACGAGGCAGCAGCGTCGTGTCGCCAGGTCCATAGACGATGTGCGGACGCAGGATCACCGCATCCGGCCTCGCCTCACGCACGATCCTCTCCGCCTCCGCCTTCGTGCGCGCATACGCGGAGTGCCGGCAATCACCGGCGGAGGCGTCCTCGCGCACGTTGCTCTTCACGACCTCGTCGGAGTAGACGCTGGTCGTGCTCACGAGCACGAATCGCCGTGTGCCGGCGAAGCTCTCGAGGACGAACCGAGTGCCGTCCACGTTCACGGCGCGATACGCACTCTCGCGCCCCCAATCGCCGACGAGTGCCGCCGCATGTACGACAGCATCGACGCCCGGCGGCTCGATCGGGCCGGTCGCGACATCCCACGACACATAGTTCGGTAGCCGACGCGTGAGCTGCGTCGGCGACCGGCGCCCGTAGGAGAACACGGTGTGGCCGGCGCGCGCGAGCGCCAGCGCGATGTGTCCCCCGACGAACCCACTCGCGCCCGTTACAGCGACGCGCATGCAAGCCTTTCCCGGGCGAGCTCACGCAACGCGACGCGATCCACCTTGCTCGAACGTCCGCTTCGCGGCACGTCGGCGAGAACGATGAGGTCGGGCTGCGCTGCGTCGTCGATGCGATGGAGGCCAATGCGTAACTCGCGCTCCACGGTCTGCGTGAAGGTCGTCGCATCACACCACGGCTCAGGCTCGATGAAGAGCACGACACGCTCGTCCGCCGCATCGTCGTCGTAGACGCCGACCATCGCACAATGACGCACACCGTCGATCGACGCGATCACCGGTTCGTGCAATGCTGGATAGATGTTGTGCTCGCGACGGATGATCATGTCCTTCTGCCGCCCGATGAGCACGATGCGTCCCTCGTCGATGCGCGCGAGGTCGCCCGTGTGATGCTCGACCACGGGTCGCTCACCATGATAGCCGCTGAAGAGATTCGGCCCGCTCAACACGAGCTCCCCATCGTCTGTCACCCGCGCGCACACGTCATCCACCGGCGTTCCCACGACGTCTCCGTCACCAGTGAATGCGAGCTTGTCCTCCAGCGCAATGCATGCGACAGGCAGCATCTCCGTCATCCCGTAAATGCACCACGCCGTCGCACCCGGCGGCAGCACATCGTGAAAGCGGCGCATGAAGCTCGCATGTACCGGCGCCGCGCCGATGAGCACGTGACGCAGCGTCGACGGCAGCGTGCGCCCATTGTCGACGAGATACTGCAACAGCGCCTGGCAATCCGCTGTGACGCCGAACACGTGCGTCACATTGAATTGCGCGAGCATGCGCAGCGTGGCCTCGGCCGAGAAACGCATCGAGCGCGAGATGACGACCGTGGCACCGGCGAACAGCGCAGGCAGGATGAGATGCAGCTCGCGTGACAGCAGCACATCGCCGTCGCCGATGGCCAACCGACCACCCACGAGATCCAGCGTCGCACGCAGCGAACGCCTGCTGTGCATCACTGCCTTCGGCACCGCGGTCGTACCCGACGTGAACACGATCAGCGCCGGCGATTCCGCATCATGCGAACTCAGGGCAGTCACCGACGTGCCAGGAACCATCCGCTCGATCGCATCCGCGGAGATCGTCCGCGGACCGAGTGGCACCATCGGACCAACACGCACCAATCGCGCATCGCTCAGGCAATCCATCGGCGGAAGCGCCCCGCCGCGCCATCGCACAATCCGCCTTACGAGCGAACTGCTCGATGCCGCAAGCAATAGCGACTCCGCCACCACCCAACGCGGCGCGAGCTGCTTCATCTGCGCCCTGAACAACTCGTCGCCCACTCCGAGCGACGCCGGCACCAATACGCCCCCGGCCTCCACGATCCCCGTCATCAACACGATCGCCGCCACACTCGGCCGCACCGCGAACAGCACCCGGTCGCCGGGCCGCATTCCCGCCTTCGTGAACCCACGCGCCACCGCCTGCGCCCGTGCGGAAAGCTCGGCGTACGTCACGGTGATACCGCCAGGCTCGACGATCGCCGTCGCGCGCGGAGTCGCATCGGCACGCGCACGCAACCGGCTGAGGAGATCGAGATCAGCCATGGAGCCGCACCTCGAGCCGCGAATACGCCGGTACGATCACTCCCCGAGCGACACTCCGCCGCACGACACGCAGCGCACCGGGAACCGAGATCAACGCCTCGATCACCTGTCGCAACTGCAGCTGCGCCACGACGAAGCCGAGACAGAAGTGCGGACCCGCGCCGAACCACAGATGTCGCGCACGCGAATCACTCACGCGTGCCGCATCGAAGCGGTCGGGATCGGGAAAGAGCCGAGCGTCACGAGCGAGGTTGCAGGTCAGGATGACGACGCGCGTGCCCGCGGCGACCCGATGACCGCACACGTCGACATCCTTCTGCGCCACTCGCATCGTCGCCGGCACCGGCGTGGTAAAGCGAAGCCCCTCGGCGATCGCCGCCGGAATGTCCTCGGGATGTCCCGAGAGACGCCCGAGTTGTCCGCTGTCGGCAAGCAGGGCGACGATGCGCGGCAGCGCCGCCGCCGTCGTCAACGTGCCGGCGAGAAACACGATCGACAACACACCCTTCGCTTCCTCGAACGAAAGCCCGAGCTCGCGCAGCCGTCGCACGAACGACGTCACGGGCGCATCCGGCGAGTCATAGCCGGTGCGTGCATACGCGACAAGTTGGTCGACTTGCGTGCGAGCATCAGCCATGCGTCGTGGCGACGGCGTCCGAAAGTCGAACCCCGACGCGATGCGTTCTCCAAGCGCGACGAGCTCGACACACGCCTCATCCTCGCGACCGGGCGGGGGCGCCACGCCGAGCATGTCGAACGTCAGGCGGCCACTCATGATGCGCATCGATCGCACGAGATCCACCGTCTCACCCGCCGCGAGCGCGCCACGCAACTCCGCCAACGGAGCATCGCACGCCGACAGCAATGCCCTGGCCTGCGCCGGCGACAGGACATCGGCGAGCTTGCCACGCAACGTCCTGTGCGCATCGCCATCCATGTTGGCGAGCGCGAAGGGGCCGAGCAGCTCGGTGATCGTCGCCGAGATGCTGTGCGGGGCGTTCTTGATGAAGTCGCCGTCGCGGACGAGGACGTCGTGCGCGAACGCTGCGTCGCTGACGACGAGCCCGAAACCAGGGACGTTCATCACACCACCAGCCCGACGCGCCAGGCGCGCCAACGGCCAGCCGATGGGATGCGCCGCGAGGTTCAACATCGTGTCGTGCAGACGCGCCTTCATCGCACGTCGACGACTGCGGGCCGATAGCCGTGATTGCGATACCACCGCAACGTGTTCACGTAGCCATACGCGCGCACTCGGCGCACCGAGTTGTAGACGATCGCCTCGGGGAGCACAGCGGCGCGCGTGGTGAGCGTGCGAACAGTCTCGGAGAGCACGCGATCCTCGTGTTCCTGCTCGATCGCCGTGCGCGGGAAACCGCCGCAGCGCTCGTACAGCGACGCCGTGATCGCGAGGTTGTTCCCCGCCGCCATGAAATACGGATACTCGAACTGCGGTCCCCGACGATGCAGGCGCCCGAAGTTCTCCGCGAGCCAGATCATCGCCGGAAGGATCCAGACGCCGGCTCCCAGCTGGACGCCCTCATCCGTGCGCGGCTTGATCTTGCCAGCGACGAACTCCATGCCGCCGTCGGTCATCGCACGCTTGAGGTGCTTGATCCAGTCCGGATGCGGAACGCAGTCGGCATCAGTGCGCGCGATGATCGTCGCACCTCGTGCGATGGCGGTACGAAAGCCCGTGTCGGCCGCGGCACCGGTGCCCTTCCGTGGCTCATCGACGACCACGATATCGCTGAGCGCTCCGCTGGAGGAGAAGCGGCGAGCCACAGCACCACTCGAATCCGTGCTCGCATTATCCACCAGCACGAGCGAGAACGCTCGATCCGATTGTGCGGCGAGCGCGTCGAGCGTCGCGTGCATGCCGCGCTCCTCGTTGTGGAACGGCACGACGACGACGAAGAAATGATCAGACATCGATCATCACGGCGCCGAGGCTGATGCCGCTGGCCAGGCCGAGCATCATGATGCGGTCGCCGGGGCCGAATGCGCCGCGCGCCTGGGCCTGCGCGTAGCCGACCGGCAGCGACGCCGACGCCATGTTGCCCAGGTCGGCGACCGTGTGCTCAACGAGGTCGGCGGGAATGCCGGCGATCTCGAGCAACTCGTCGAGATACGGCACGGTGGCCTGATGCACGAAGATGCGCTGAAAGTCGGTGAACTTCACTTTCGCTTCGCACATCATGCGCGACACTGCGACCGAGCCGAGGTCGATGAACGCCTGCTTGAGTCGCGCGCCGTCGGCGTTGAGGTAGGTGTACTCCTCGCCGCGCGGATGCATCGAGCCGCCGCACGAGATCGTCGCGAGATCCCAGTGGCGGCTCACGGTGGTGAAGCGGCGATAGAAGATGCCGCGATCGTCATGCGACTTCGCAAGCACGGCGGCGGCGCCCGCGTCGCCCATGGTGAAGCCGGGAAAGACACGCCGGAAGTGCTCGGCGTCCTCGACGTTCCACGAGACGACGCGCGAGCACACTTCACCCGTCGCGACGACCGCCGTGCGACAGCTGCCGCTCAGGATCAGTGACTCCGCGAGCTGCAGTCCGTTGAGGAAGCTGTTGCAGGCGTTCTTGACGTCGAACACCTGGCATGACGTGCCGAGCTTCTCCTGGACGATGTTCGCCGTCGCGGGCTCCATGAGATCCTGCCCGGCGGCGGCGAAGATGAGGAGGTCCACGTCGCGCGGATCGACCGACGCAGCACACAGCGCGCGCCGAGCCGCTGCAGCCGCAAGATCGGAACATTGCGTGTCGTCGCACGCCACTCGGCGCGTCTGCACGCCGGAGATGGCCGCAACGATTCCCGCGCGCGGAGCATAGCCAGGGCTTTGCGCGGCGATGAGCGACTCGACTTCCGCACTGGTGCGAACGGCGGGCGGAAGCGCTGATGCGACGGCGAGCACACGTACGCGACCTGTCATGAAGTACCGGTGAACGGATTCGGATGCGAGAACCGCGCAACGTCCGGCGCGATGCGCACGTTGATCTCGTCGAGCTTCTCCTGCATGCGCGTGCGTGTGTGCTCGAGCAGCGACGCCTCGTAATCCTTCGCGTGTGCCGCCGCGACGCTGGAGACGCGAATCGCATCAGGCACACCGACGTGCACCATGCGCGGCCCGAACGGCCTCGGCAGCATGATGGCGATCATGTTCTTCCAGCCGCGACGCAGCACACGATCGCGCATGCGCTTGAGACTCTCGAACAGCTGCTCCTGCGTGAGCATCGCCGACCCATAGACGTCGCGGCTGAACTCGCCCAGCCGTTTCGCTTCGTCGGCCATGGCGAGATGCTCGTGCAACACCGCGCGCTCGTCAGCGGTCCCTGCGTCGCGACCGAGCGCCGACTGTGCGCTGCGGATCGCACGAAGCATTCGCGCGATGTGCTTGTCGACCGACTCGACGTCATCCGTCTGATAGTGCTGCTCGAGTGCGTCGATGAGATATCGCTGAAAAGCGGCCTGTCGCTCGAAGAAATCGGCAGTGGAGTCATCGTACCCGAACCGCTTCATGCGCATCGTGAGCACATTCTCCTGCAGCGCGCGAAAGCGGCGTGGCACCGACGTCGCATCGCCATGCGGCACCTCGAGTCCGTCTTCGAGGATCTGCATCTCGCGATGCATGCGGCGGCTCACGTCGCCCACGAAGCGATACTTCCACACCAGAGGCACGATGTACACCGGCTTGTCCGTGCGCTCGGCAGCGTTCATCGCCATCTGTGCGATGCCAGGGAAAAGCGTCTGCACCTGATCATTGGTCCAGCGAACGGAACCCTCGGGATGCAGGAGGACGCCTTCGCCTTTCAGTGCCCATTCGACGGAATAGTCCTTCGCCGCCTCGCCACCATCGTTCGCGACGAGGTTGTTCATCCCCCAGAACCGCGGCGCGCCGGCGACGATCCCCCTGTCCGCCCAGCTTGTCATGCGCGGAGCGACGAGCGTCGAGATCTCCTTGTCGACCATCCAGTCGGTGCCGAATTCCGGATGATTGGGACCCATGAAGGCCACTGTGCCAGGATTCACCGCACTCTCGAGCTGCCGGCGGTCCGCTTCGGGAATATCGAGGTCGCGAACCCAGAAATAGCCGTGCACGAGCGGCAGGTCGCGAACGCCGGGAATGCGCCGCAAAACGGGCAGCCCGCGGAGCAGGAACCACCGGTTCACGATTCCGAGCAACCACATCAGGGCGCTGTTGGGGCGCGGACGACTCCAGCGCGCGGCCTTCGGCTTCACTTGCGTCATTGTGGTCGTAACTCGTTGCGGGACAGATTCTTGTGTGATCGTAAGCATCGTTGCACCGGGTTGGGTTGCCTGAGACCCGAGAACAATGCCGAAGGGTAGTCCCCTCCCGGTCACCCCACAGTCACCGCACCATTTGGGCACAAAAAAGGGCGGGACTCCCGTGGAGACCCGCCCTTTTGACAGCCTGCCGAGACGCTACATGCCGAGATTCTTCTTCAGGAACGCCACTGTCTTCGGCCAGCCATCCTTCGTCGCCGCGAGGTTGTCGGCGCGCTCCTTCGCGGCACACGCCTCATCACATTGCGGGGTGGGAGCCTTCGGATCGTCCTGCGCACGCAGGAATCCGTGGATCGCCCCATCGTAGTTCGTGCCCGAGTAGCTCTTGCCGAGCGCCTTCATGGTGGAGTCGATGGCAGGCATTGCCGCGCCGATGCGCGCGTCCTTCGATCCGCTCAGGAGCATCACGGGGTGCGTGATCTTCGCCATCGAATCGGCCGCGGGAACCGGCCCGTTCATGTACGGCATTCCGTAGAACGCGACGCCGCCGGAGAAGCCCTTGCCGTTGCTGACTGCCGCGCCCCACGTCGTCGACCCGCCCCAGCAATAGCCGATGACACCATACTTCGGCGCCGCCGACGGCTGTGACATCGCGTAGTCCGCGACGGCCGTGATCCCCTTGTTCCGCTCGGCGCTATTCACGCCGGCGATGAGCTTTCGTGCCGAGTCACCCGACAATTCAATCGACGTGGGGCCTCCCCGCACCCGCGACAGCAGGTCAGGGGCGATCGCGATGAATCCGTCAGCCGCAACCTGATCGGCCACGCCGCGCACCCACGTCGACAGCCCGAAGATCTCGTGTACCACGACGACGACCGGCGTCTTTGCCCGTGTGGTTGTCGGGTAAACGATCCACGCCATGAGCGAATCGCTCGAGCCGGGCTCCCACGCAATCTTGACCCACTCGGCGTGGCGAGGGCTCGCAGCGATGCGCGCGGCCGCAGTGCTGTTGCTCGCGGGGAGTCCGGGCGTCCCTTGCGAGAGGCTTACGTCTCCTCCCGACATCGCGCGAGGCGGCTCCCTGTCGGCAGCGGACATGTGCGCGGTGTGATCGTCTTTCGACGACGCGGGCTGTCCGCGCTGAACGCTGCACGCACTGACGAGAACGGCGAGCGCGCACACGGTGCGAGTAGCGGGATGGACGACCATTGCATGCTCCTGCTGATGAATTGAGGTCGGATACTGTTGGCATTCCTGCACGAGCTACCGGCGTGTCACGGAGACCAAATTACCGGCGTCGCCAGAGGATGAAAGAGGCGTTTGCAAGAACATTCGACTTGGAGCAGATCAACATGAATGTCGCCGTCGATGAGCTGCGAGCCGTACTTGCTGCCTACGAATTGGTATCACGGGCGTCGTGGCCCGACCTCAACCCACGGCTCGCCAGTCGCTCTCCCTTCTGGGGCGCGGCGACCCCCGAAGCGCTGCAGTCCGAGATCGCCGAATACATGCGTGAGGTCGCCCCGCCGCGCAGCAGCGTGCGCGTGTTCTGGAAGACAGGTCCGTCGCTCACCTTCGCTGGCTGCAACGAAGCCTTCGCGAAGGACGCGGGGATGAAGAGCTCATCCGAGATGATGGGCATCGATGACTTCGACAAGCGTCTCCCGTGGCGTCACCAGGCGGCGAAGTATCGCCGCGACGATCAGGCGGTGGTCAAGTCGGGCGAGAAACAGCTCGACATCGTGGAACGCCAGCAATCCACCGATGGTTCCATCACGTGGGTCCGCGCCGGAAAGGCACCGATCCGGTTATCCACCGGTGAAGTGGTCGGCGTGCTCGGGATGTACGAGCTGCTCGATGCGGCAACGGGCCGCGCGCTCTTCATGAAGAACGCCCGCCCGGAGAAGGAGCCGTCGGCCTGAACTACGATGCGCCAAGCCGCCGCGATATCAAGTCGGCGGCTTCGCGCACTCGCTCGGACAATTCAGCCAGGCGCGCCCGTGTGAACCGCGGCCGCGCGCCGCCCACGCTGATCGCCGCCACCATCTTGCCCGCGACGTTGAAGATCGGCGCACCGACGGCGGCAAAGCCATCCTCGATCTCGTCGATCGCCGTCGCGAATCCCTGACGCAACACCTTCGTCAACTCCTTCTCGAGCTCGTCCGGCTCAGTGATCGTCTTCGACGTCAGCTTCGCGAGACGCGCCTTCTTCGGCCGCTTTTTGCCCTCGCTTCGCTCGGCCGCGAGAAGCAGCTTGCCCGTCGACGTCGCGTGTGCGGGAAAGCGCAGCCCGAAGTCGGGCCGCCCGCCGACGAGGAAGCGACCGTGCACCTCGTCGAGTATCACGACTTCATCGCCGACGAGAATCTCGATCGTCGCCGTCTCGCCCGTGTCGCGCGCAACAGCCTCCAGTTCACTGTGCGATGCGTTGTACAGGTCGGTCGACCGCAGCGCCTGCGATCCCAATGCGATGAGCTCGGGGCCGAGCCGGTAGGTGCCAGTCAGTTCCTCGCGCTCGAGCATGCCTTCGTGGACGAGTGCGCCGAGCAGGCGAAAGGTCGTCGTCTTGTGCAGGCCGATGTGTCGCGAGAGATCGCTCACCGACCACTGCGGATGCACGGAGTCGAACGCCTTCAACACGGCGAACGCGCGTCGAACGGCTTGCGTTCCGGGATACGGCGTCGCGGCCGCCCTGGGCACGGAGCTCAGCGCCCCATTGCCGTGAGATACGACCGGTCCCACGCCGCGGGAATGGACTCCAGTGGCGAGAACGGCCCGGGCTGATACACACGTGATGCGATGCCGAGCTGACTGAGCTCGCAGATGTGCCAGTCCTGTCGATTCACGGTGTCCCAGAACTCGATCGCGCCTTTGGGCGACCATGCTTCGTTCGCGACGGAATCGGGATGCTGCATCCACTCGGTCACGACGATCGACCGCTGCGCGTCGACGGGCCAGACGCTGTAGAAGTTCACGTAGTCCGGATGCACACTCAGCATCATGTTCGGAAAGAACGTGTAGTAGAACGCCCTTCGCTGTTCATCGGCGTCCAGTGTCCCGATGGGAACTCCGCAGGCGAGTCCGTCGCTCGTGGCACTCTGGTTGGGCTGCGTGATCTCCATGTATCCGCCGAGCTGCTCGCCCTCGTGCAGGTCGTTGGCGCCGCTCTGGTATGGCAGCACACGCGACAGCTCGGGGTGAATCGTCGGGCAGTGGAGGCACTCGTTGTAGTTCTGGAGAATGAGCTTCCAGTTCGCCCTGACATCGTATTCGCGCCGCTCGACGGTGACGAGCTTGTCGAGGTTGAAGCGCGCGAGCCGGTCGAGTACGGGGGCGAAGGCCTCGGCGAAGGGAACGGGATTGTCGGAGAGCGAGATGAAGATGAAGCCCTCCCACTCCTCGACCGGCGCGGCATGCAGCGGATAGTCGCGCTTGTCGAACCCCTCGGCGTCCTGCATGTGTGGCGCACCGATGAGCCGTCCGTCGGTGGAGTACGTCCACGCGTGGTACGGGCACTGGATGGAGCCGGAGAAATGCCCCGACTTGGCCTCGCACATCCGCGTGCCGCGATGCCGGCAGACGTTGTAGAAGGCGCGCAGCGTTCCGCTCTTGTCGCGCAGCACGATGATGCTTTCGCCGAACTTCTCGTAGAGGAAGTAGTCGCCGGGCCTGGCGACGCGTTCGGCACGTGCCACCCACAGCCACCGCTCGCGAAAGAGCCGCTCGGTTTCCTCGGCGAGCACCTCAGGTGCGCAGTAGTACTCGCCTGGAAGCGTCCGCGCGCCGGGCAGGAATGTTGTGGCGGTTCGCATGAACGATGTCATGATTTGCTCCGTTGGGAAACAGAACTACGGTCTTCACCGCGGAGGACGCCGAGAAGCAGAGGGACGCAGAGGACTACGCACTACAAGCCAAGAAATTCTTTTTGTTGCTCTTCCGAAGTCCTCTGCGTCCCTCCGCTCCTCTGCGACCTCTGCGGTGAAGACCGTAGTCTGCAGTTCAGCCCAGAATCTCCTTCGCTGCCAACCTCCCCGACGCTCCCGCCGTACCCGCACCAGGATGCGTCCCGCTCCCGCACAGCCACAACCCCTCCACCGGGGACGCATAGCGTGACATCGACGCCACCGGCCGCGCAAAGAGAAACTGGTCGAGAGTCAGCTCCCCGTGAAGGAGGCTCCCCTCGGTCGCTCCGTATCGCTCCTCGACGCACGGCGAAGTGAGCACGTCGGAATGGAGAACCAGGCCTCCCAAACCGGGCACGACATCAGAAGCCAGTCGCACGATCGACTCCCCCAGCGCCACTCGACGCTCCACCGTCCATCCCTCGCGCAGCCGATACGGCGCGTACTGCGCGTGGATCGTCATCACATGCTTTCCATCCGACCCGAACGACGCATCATCCATCGTCGGAACCGACATCCGCAGCCACGGCCGCTCGGCGATTCGTCCATGCTTGGCGGCGTCATATGCCTGCTCGACGTACGACATCGTCGGCGCGACGACCATCGACGCAACTGCGCCCATCGGCAACGCGCTGAGCGCGAGGTGTACGCGAACCTGCGGCCCGCGCATGCGCACACAGTCGATCGCATGCAGGAACTCCGGGTCCAGGTCACCCGCATCGAGCAATGACGTGAACGTGCGTCGGGGATCTGCGCTGGACACCACCGTGGCGACGTCGATCTCCTCCCCGGACGCGAGCGCGACTCCGGTGACACGATCCTCGCGCACACGCACGCGCGAGACGTCGGCATTCGTGCGGATCTCCCCTCCTGCGCGCGTGACCGCCTTCGCGAGCGCATCGACGAGCGCGCCCACGCCACCGCGCACGACGCGTCGGCCGCCGATGGCCCCGACCGGCATGCCGACATGATTGTGCAGGAAGACGAGCGCCGTTCCTCCCGACTGTGGGCCATGCTGCACGTTCGATACGCCGAGTGTCGAGA
This sequence comes from Gemmatimonadaceae bacterium, assembly GCA_039915865.1. Classification (GTDB taxonomy): domain Bacteria; phylum Gemmatimonadota; class Gemmatimonadetes; order Gemmatimonadales; family Gemmatimonadaceae; genus AG11. The sequence continues at coordinate 55,147 of JBDSML010000063.1, forward strand.
GCGCGCCCTTCAATCCCTCGTGCTCGAACCACTCGTCGAGCAGGTCGGCAATGGGCATCGGGATCGTGCGGATGACGTCGATCATCCCGCGCCTCCCCAAACCGCGAAGCTTCTTGCCGAGCGACAACAGCGCGAGCAGGTCGGTCGGTGCGTTGCTCTCCACCGCCGGTGCACGCACGGAGTAGATGGCTTCGACAAATCCGCACAGTTGCGCGACGAACGCGCAGAACTCCGGCCACCTGTTGGCGTCGCGTATCGAGTGCGCGGCGATGGAGCCTGTTGTCGCTCGGACATCGGGCGTGATGATGATCGGCGCTCCGCCGTCGATGGGGATCGTCATCGAATGCGGAGCGAGCGTCGGTACGTAGCCGTGCGCCGCGAGACCGAGGTCCTTCATCACAGGCGCCGGCACCCAACCGGGATCGTCGACGCAGCTGTTCGCGCGAAAGCCGGGATGAAACTCCTCCGTCACACACAGCCCACCGAGCGTCGCGCGACGCTCGGCCACAAGAACCTTCTTTCCGGCGCGCGCGAGATACGCCGCCGTCGTCAGGCCGTTCACGCCGCCGCCGATCACGAGGACGTCGTAACTCATTTCGGCACGTCCTTGAGGATCTCGAGTGCCGAGAGTCGCCCCGGTGCGCCCATGATGCCGCCACCGGGATGTGTGGCCGAGCCGCACTGGTAGAGTCCCTTCAGTGGCGAGCGAAACTTTGCCCAGCCTGGCGCCGGACGCAGGAAGAACAGCTGATGCAGCGCGAGCTCGCCCTGGAAGATGTTGCCGTCGGTGAGGCCGGTGATCTCCTCGATGTCGGCCGGCGTGAGCACCTGGCGATGCAGGATCGACGATCGAAAGTTCGGCGCGACGCGCGTCACGGCATTCACGACGGCATCGCCGAACGCTTCGCGCTTCGTCGCATTCCACCCGCCGGTGATGTTCGAGGGCGCGTACTGCACGAAGATCGACATCACGTGCTTGCCCGGCGGCGCCATCTGCGGATCGATCATCGACGGGATGATGATGTCCATGTATGGCTCGCGCGAAAAATTGCCGTACTTCGCGTCGTCGTATGCCGTCTCGACGTATTCCATCGATGGGCTGATGGAAATTGCGCCGCGGTGATGCGGACCGGCGCCGGGCATGCAGGTGAGGTCGGGCAGCTCGCTGAGCGAGAGGTTCACCTTGCCCGATGAGCCGCGAATCTTGTAGCGACGAACGTCTTCCACGAAGTCCGGGGGCAGCTCCTTCTCCTCGACGAGCGTGAGGAAGCTGCGCTTCGGGTCGAGCGACGTCACGACGATCGGCGCGTGCAGCTCGTCGCCATTCTCGAGGGCGACGCCGGTGGCGCGTCCGCTCTTCACGAGGATCTGCGCGACAGGGGCGTTGACGCGGATCTCCGCGCCGAATTCGCGCGCGGCGCTCGCGATCGATTCGCTGATCGCGCCCGTGCCACCCTTGGCAAAGCCCCAGGCGCGGAATGCGCCGTCGATCTCGCCCATGTAGTGATGCAGCAGCACGTACGCCGAGCCGGGCGTGCGTGGCCCCATGAAGGTGCCGATGATGCCGCTCGCCGACTTCGTCGCCTTGAGGACGTCCGTCTCGAACCACTCGTCGAGGTAGTCGCCCGCGCTCATCGTCATCAGCTTGTACAGCGCATGGAACTGCTTCGTCGGCAATGCGCGAAAGATCCCCGCGAATTCCAGCATGCCCCGCAGGTCACTGGGCGCCAGCGACGTCGGGTCCGGCGGCACCATGGCGAGGATCGGCTTCACCGCCATCGCCATGTGGTGCATGAGCTTGTTGTATTCGTCGTAGGCGTCGGCGTCGCGTTTGGAGTGACGATAGATCTCGCGTCGGGTGACGTCGTGATCGGCCCACGCGGCGATGTAGTCACCGTCGAGCGTCGGCGTCACCGTGCTCTCGAGCGGAAGGATCTCGAGCCCGTGGCGCGGCAGGTCGAGATCGCGGATGATCTCTGGCCGGAGCAATGACACGACGTACGAGAACACCGAATACTTGAAGCCCGGATACATCTCTTCCGTCACCGCCGCACCGCCGACGAGATGCCGGCGCTCGAGCACGACGACCTTCTTGCCGGCGCGTGCGAGATAGGCGGCGTTGATCAGGCCGTTGTGGCCGCCGCCGATGACGATGGCGTCGTAGCGTTGCGTCGTCATTTGCGCTTCCGCTCCGGATTGAAGAAGGGAAGCGCCCTTACTGTCGCCTTCGCGCGCTTGCGCCGATGCTCGACGGTGATCTCGATCTCGAGTGACGTGCCTGGTGCCGCATGCTTGCTCTCGACGTGCGCGAGTGCGAGGTAGCGCTTGAGCAGCGGCGACCAGGAGCCGCTCGTCGCATAGCCCACCTGCGTGCCGCCCACATAGAGCGGCACGCTCGTGCGCCACGCCTGCGTCGGCAGTCGTGGCGCCAATCCCATCTCGTTGAATCGCGACTGCAGCGACGTCCAGTCCACCTCGATGCCCACGAACTTCCATGCCGCACCGCGCGCATGCTCGGCCCTGATCGCGCGACGACCGTTGAACTGTGGCTTGTCGAGCGACACCGTCCAGTCCAGCGAGAGCTCGAACGGCGACGACTTCTGCATCTCGATCAGCGCATGGCGCGAGGAGTAGTAGTCCACCTCGATGAGCAGCAGTCCGGCTTCGACGCGCGCCATGTCGAGGGCGAGCATGCCCGCGGGCATGATCCCGTACGGCGCTCCGCTCTCGATCAGTGCGTCCCAGAGCGGAACGGCTGCCGTCGAGTCGACCCAGACTTCGTAGCCGAGGTCGCCGGTGTAGCCGGTGCGCGTAATGGTGACGGGAATGCCGCGAATGGACGACTGTGTGAGCCGGAAGTACTTGAGCGAGGAGAGGTCGCCCTGCGTCGCGTGCTCGAGGATGACGCGCGCGTTCGGTCCCTGGAGGGCCAGCGCCGCGATCTTCCCGGAGACATCCTCGATGTGGACGTCGAGCTGGCGGGAGTTGTCGCCGAGCCAGCGGTAGTTGGGGTCGGCCGCGGTGAGGCGGAAGCGCTGGTCATCGAGGCGCGAGACGGTGCCGTCGTCGATGACCTTGCCGTCGCTGTCGCACCAGGTGGTGTAGAGCACCTGTCCCACCTTTGTCGCGCCGACGTTGCGGGTGACGACGCGATCGAGGAGCCGCGCGGCGTCGCGTCCGGAGACGTGGTACTTGTAGAGTGGCGAGACGTCGAGCAGCGCGGCAGCGTTGCGGATGGCGTAGTACTCGCGCTCGTGTGACAGCTCGTACGCGCTGGCGACGGCGTATCCCGCCCATCGGCGCCACGCGGCGCCCTGCATGAGCGGCGCGGTGCGCGCGTGGAACGGGGTGGGTCGGAGGTGGTGGTCGATCACGTGGGCACCCTGATATTGAAACGCTGTTCCATATTATGGTACAAGTGACAGTGCGGAGCACGGCAGGTCAAGTCCAAGGTGGCGTTGGTGACGGTCTGTCATTCGTCCTTGGTTGTTCGTCACGCGTGTTGCCTACACGTACTCCGTGCATTGTGACCTGTGATTCGTTCGCGTACTCCGCCCTACAAGCCGACGTCGGATGACGGATACGCAGAACGGGTAGGAAAACCCGCGACGGACGACGAAGGACGGTTCATGGACGATGCCAATGTCTTCATCTTTTCTTCTGCGTCACGAGAACGATCACGCGGTCAGGTTCATCAGCCGCTGCCGAGGGGAGGGCAAGCGTCACGCCGTTCGCAGCTTGCACCACCTCGATTCGTTCTCCGCCCTTGAGAAGCGACGCCTTCGTCACGCGCGCGCCGAAGTCCGGCAGCGCGAGCAGGCGGTCCGGCCAGTTGAGCACATGCACGAACACCGTGTCCCCGCGCTGCGTCGTCACGCCCCACTCGCGCGGTGCGACTGGCCCCCCACGCGTCCCATAGATCGACTGGCCGTGCACGCGCACCCAATCGCCGACTGCGCGCAGGCGCTCGATCGCCTCCGGTTGGATCGTGCCATCCGGCCGAGGACCGATGTTCAAGAGGAGATTCGCGTCGTTCCCGGCGGCGCGGACGAGATAGCCGATCAGCTCGCGCGCCGACTTCCACTTCTTGTCGGTGATGTTGAAGCCCCACGAGCCGTTCATCGTCAACGACGTTTCCAGCGGCAGCGCGCCGATCTCTTTCGTGTTGAACCCCGCCGTGTTCGCGCCCGGAAGATCCTGCTCGAACGTCTGCACATCCTCACCCGGCAGCGGCGCCCTGTGATGATTGGGAACGATGAGCGCACTCGGCTGCAGCCGATGGATCAGGCTGTACGTGCGCTGGAGTCGCCAGTCGGCAGTGGGCTTGTCCCACATTCCGTCGAACCAGATGCCACCGATCGGTCCATAGCGCGTGAGCAGTTCCTCGAGCTGCGCATCCATGAAGTCGAGGTACTTGTTCCAGTCGCCGGACTCAGGCCGGCCCGTGGCGAGCCCCGTTCCTCCGCGCGGAAAGAAGTCGGGATGGTGCCAATCGAGCTGCGAGTAATAGAAGAACAGCTTGATGCCCTGCTTCTGACATTCGTCGGCGAGCTCCTTCAGCGGGTCGCGCTTGAATGGCGTGAAGTCCACGATGTTGTACGGCGTCACCTTCGACCCGAACATCGAGAAGCCGTCGTGATGACGCGAGGTGATCGTGATGTACTTCATTCCCGCAGCTTTCGCCGTAGCGACCCAATCGTGCGCGTTGAACTTCACCGGATTGAACTCCGACGCGAGCCACTCGTAGCTGTCGACAGGGATCGCGCGGTTTTGCATCACCCACTCGCCTTGGGCGAGCTGGCTGTAAACACCCCAGTGAATGAACATCCCGAACTTCGCGTCGCGATACCATGCGCGCGCGGCCATCCGTTCGGGTGACACGACGTCGCTCGCCTGTGCCCGCAGCGACGAGTGCGCCGCGGGAGCGCAGAGCAGCAGCAATAGCGACACACAAGTCGAAATGAAGACGCGAGGGTATTTCATCAGCGCAGGGCTCCCGTTCGAGACGTGAAGGCGATGGCGTACACCACGATGACCAGCACGAGCACCCCGACACCCAGCAGGACGTACACGCGGTGCGAGGGTTCGGACGACACCAACGGTCGAAAAACATGGTGTTGGAGGAATCCTTCTCGATACGGTTCGCTCCCGTCTTTTCGCAAGAAGAACTTCTCCAACAGCGTGAGCGGACATCCGAGGTCGAACGCCAGCGTCGCTACCGCCCACACGACCGCCGGCACATGGATCCACACCAACGCGGGCCAGCGCATCGTCAGCAGGCCGCCCAACACCACGAACAGCACGAACAGCAGATGCAGCGCGGCGACGACGCGCGCGAGCGCCCTGTAGATCATACCTGTCCGGCGAATGCTGGCTCCATCCCCTCAATGCTCCCCGGCGCATTGGCTTCCGCAAGGTGACGAGCCTCTGGTGGATGGACCTCTCGGCGCGATCGAGCAACCGAAATGAACATCCTTTCACAATGCCGATGTTGCACGCCATCACGACCGCACTACGTTTGTAGCGCCAACTCGTAGTCGCCGGCTCCCCGTGAACACTCGGCATGACGCGCTCCGGATCCGAACTGATGACGGCGCAGAGACGGCGCCTCCTCACGATCATCGCGCAGGATCCGTCCATTCGCGTGAACGGCCGCATCCTGCGGGCGATCGTCCCGGTCCCGTTCGACGCCACGGAACCCGGTCCATGGGGTGAGCGCATTCACGTGCTCGACTATGACGCCACGTCGAACACCCTCTACGCACCGCTCGACATCGGTGACGGGGTGAATGAATCGCCCGTCGATCCGTTTCTCGATGCGACCGACGCCGAGCTGCTCGAGAGTCCACAGTTTCATCAGCAGCAGGTGTACGCCGTCGCGTCGCGGACACTCGCGCGCTTCGAAGCCGCACTCGGGCGACGGCTCCCGTGGGGATTCGCCAGCCCGCAGCTCAAGCTCTGCCCGCATGCCTTCGCCGAGCCGAACGCGTTCTACGCGCGAGAACACGAGGCCGTGTTGTTCGGCTACTTCCGCAATGCCCAGGGCAAGGCGGTGCTCTCGAGTCTCGCACACGACGTCGTCGCACACGAAGTCTCGCACGCGCTGCTCGACGGGCTGCGGCCCGGGCTGCTCACGCCGTCGTCGCCCGATCAGGGCGCATTCCACGAGGCGTTCGCCGACCTCGTCGCGATCTTCTCCGTGTTCGCGCTCCAGGAAGTCGTCGAAGCGATGCTGATGCTCGGCACGACGACGAAATCACCCCGCGGCGGCAAACAGAAGAATCGCCTGCTGTCCAGGGAAGTGCTCGACCCAGGATGGCTGCGCGACTTTGCCCTCCTCGGCCTCGCCAAGCAGATGGGGCAGGAGCTCTCGGGAATTCGCGGGGAATCACTACGTCACTCGGCCACGCTCACGCCGACGAAAAAGTGGCGCAATGATCCCGACTTCAGCGAGCCGCACCGGCGTGGCGAAATTCTCGTCGCCGGCGGTCTCCACACCTTCACACAGCTCTGGAGTCATCGTCTCCAATCGCTCGGCGAAGTGCAGCCTGGGTTCCTCGACCGGACGCGCGTCGCCGAAGATGGCGCAGCCGTCGCCGACAGCTTCCTGACCTCGATCATCCGCTGCATCGACTACCTGCCGCCGGTGCATGTCGATTTCTCCGATGTGCTGAGCGCGCTGCTGACGTCGCACTACGAGCTCTTTCCCGGAGAGCAGATGCGGCCGGTGCGCGACATCGTGCGCAAGGCATTTGCCGACTTCGGCATCAAGCCCGCGTCGACACAATCGGCAGTCGAGCCCGGACTGTGGTGTGGGCCCAAGGCACACCCCGACTATCGCGAGGTGCACTTCTCGGTGATGCAGTACGATGAGACGGAGGCGTTCCGTTTCCTGTGGCGCAATCGCAACCTGCTCGCGCTGGCGCAGGGCGCGTACACGAACGTCGAGAGCGTGCGTCCCTGCCTGCGACGAGGTGAAGACGGGTTCATGCTGCGCGAGACCGTCATCAGCTTCACCCAGCAGATCGAGCTGAAGGCACGCGAGCTCGGACAACTGTCGATCGCGCGGCCGACGGGAATGCCGGAGGAGATGCCGGTGAGGCTCTTCGGCGGCGGCACGTTGATCTTCGACGAGCGCGGTGAACTCAAGTATTACATCCACAATCGGCTGCTCAGCGCGAACCGGCAGTCGGAGCGCCTGCAGTATCTGTGGAATGTCGGTGCGTTCGACCCGGGCGTGCGCGGACGCTCGTCCATCGCTGCCATGCATCGCGACCGGGCGATCGACCGCTCCGAATTCCAGGCCGAGCGATGGTAGCAAGGAAGAGTGGCAGCGGCCGGAAGCCGAGCGCCGTGCGCGTGCATCCGTATCAAGTGGGTTTCGGCGATTGCTTCCTCGTGGAGTTCGTCTACGCCAAGTCGTCGAAATTCATCCTCGTCGATTTCGGTTCGACGGGGGCGCCACGCGGAGCGAAGCCGGACTTCCTCGCCAACGTTGCCGCCGACATCGCCGCGACCTGTGGCGGAAGCCTCGAGGCCGTCGTCGCGACGCATCGGCACGCCGATCACATCTCCGGCTTCACCACAGGTGACGGGTCCGCATCGGGCGACATCATCCGCTCGCTCGCGCCGAAGCTCGTCGTCCAACCCTGGACGGAAGATCCCGCGCTCGCCAAGCGCGTCGTCCATCACGCGGCGAGTCAAGCAAGCAAGGCATTCACGACCCGCCTGTCGGACATCCATGCCGTCGCGGATGCGGTCGTGCACGAGGCGGGACAACTCGCCACACTCGGCATGACGTCCAACGCGCGCGAGCTTCGCTTCCTTGGCGAGACGAACGTCCAGAACTCGTCGGCCGAGCAAAATCTCCGGACGATGGCGCCGAAGACGCGGTACGTGCGCTACGGCGACAAGAGCGGACTCGAGGCGCTGCTACCTGGCGTGCGAGTGACCGTCCTCGGTCCGCCGACACTCGAGCAGTTGGGCGCGGTGCGCAACCATCGGTCGGACGAGACGAACACCTTCTGGAGCTTTCGCGCAAATCTCGCGAAGCACCTCACCGGCGCACGCGGGTTCGAACCACTCTTCCCCAACGCGCCGCAGCTTGGCGCCGAGAATGCGCCGCCGTGGGCGCGGTGGCTGATTCCGAAGTTGCAGCGCGCGCGCGCGGATGAACTGAAGGGCCTCGTCCGCACGATGGACAAGGAGCTTAACAACACGAGCGTGATCCTGCTCTTCGAGATCGGGGAGATCGCGCTCCTCTTTCCCGGCGATGCGCAGATCGAGAGTTGGGCGTATGCGCTGCGGAAGGAATCGGTGCGGAAGCGGCTGGCAAAGGTCGCGCTGTACAAGGTCGGTCATCACGGCAGCCTGAGCGCGACGCCCAAGTCGCTGTGGAATCTCTTCACCAATCGGAGCGCGGCGCCAGGCGATCGGCGCCTGCGCAGCGTGATGTCGACGCTGCCGAACCGGCACGGGCAGCAGCGGACGGGCAACGAGGTGCCTCGTCTCGCGCTGTTGAAGGCGCTGCAGCGGGACTCGGAGTTGACGAGCACGCATCTATCGCCCAGTGGGCGGGCGATAATGCCGATCGAGGTGAAGACGTGAGGGCGGAAAGAAGAGGTCTCTCGACTTCGCTCGGGACGACAACGTCTGCTTCGCGCGGGACGACAACACAATCCACGCTTAACCGGAGAGAACGCCATGGCCGCGAAAGTTGCGCAAGCGAGAATCATCACCTGCCGGCCGAAGCAGCTGCCGCCTGAGAAGCTCGTGCAGGCAGCGCGCCGGTCCGTCGAGATCAATCCGATGAATCACGCGCCCGTCGAGCGACTCTCGGCGTTGATGCCCGGCTTCGCGCCGACGCACATGCATCTCGCCGTGCTCATCGCGAAGTATTGGGGACCGGCAGGCGTACATCTCAGCGTCGGATTCCTCGACAATCCCCCGATGACGCTGCAGCGGAAGATTCTCGCGCACATGAATGCGTGGAACAAGACGGCGAACGTGAGGTTCTCGATCTCGAAGACGAGTCCCGATGTTCGTATCGCGCGCATCGAGAACGATCCCGTGAACGACGGCTACTGGTCGTACGTCGGCACGCAGATCCGGGAGATCGACGACGATCAGCCGACGATGAATCTCGAGGCGTTCACGATGAAGACCCCCGACTCGGAGTTTCATCGCGTCGTGCGCCACGAGACGGGCCACACGCTCGGTTTCGAGCACGAGCACATGCGTCGCGAGCTCGTGAAGTTGATCGACATACAGAAGGCCATCGCGTTCTACAAGGACGATCAGGGATGGAGTCCGCAGGAGGTGCGCGAGCAGGTGCTGACGCCCATCGAGGAGAAGTCGCTCCGCGGCACGTTGCACGCCGATCCCAGGTCGATCATGTGCTATGAGATCGAGGGCTCGATCACGAAGAACGGCAAGCCGATCATCGGCGGCCTGGACATCGACAAGAGCGATTACGACTTCGCGGCGAAGTTGTATCCGAAGCGCCTGACTGTCGGGAAGGGTACGACGACGAAGAAGAAGCCTGCCGCGAAGAAGAAGCCTGCGGCAAAGAAGAAGCCCGCCGCGAAGAAGAAGCCCGCCGCGAAGAAGAAGTAACAGTGACTACGGAGCGGCCGTCCGGGTTCCTCACCACGGCGGTGACCTGTACCATCTCGTCAAGGCGTTTGTGAGTCATCGCCGATGATCGCTACAAGCTTGGTCTGCTCATAGCGCAATGCCATCGCGTGCCACTCCCGCTTTCTGACGAGCGCGATGTTCTGAAGATTCTGCTGCGCAACCTCGCCGCCTACCGCGGATCGCTTCGCACTCGTGCCGACGAGACACGTCACCTCGGCCGCCAGATCGTTGAACGCGAGGTATTCACCACCAAGACCCGACGCAGGAACGATCTCACCCTTGCGAATGGAGTCGCGAACTTCCTGCACCGCTTGCCGAAACAGCCCCAACGTCTTGATCTGACTCGCGGTCAATCGACGCTCCGTGGAGAGCTTGATCACGAGCGTCTCGTACTTGCTCTCCGCCGACGTCGCCCGGGCGACGAGATCCCACTGTAGTCCATCAGGAAGCGTGGGAGCGTCGCCCTTTGGCCGCTTCGCCGATCGCCACAGGCGCGCGACTTCCTTCAGCTCCCCATAGAGTTGCTGGAAGCGCTCGGCTGCCGCGACGTCGAGCTCATTGCGCTTCTTGCGAAGCTCCCACGACGCGATGATTCGTTGGCCGACGACCCATGTCATCGCCAGCAGGCCGAGTGACAACAGGCTCTTGAACACTTCCATCTGCCACGGAGCAAGATCGCGCATGACTAACCTCCGTTAAAGTGCGTTTTCGACACCTTCCGAGCGCGTGCGCGCACTTTCGTCGCCGCCAGCTTCCAGAATTGCTTCTCGCCGATCATCGTCACGCGAATGCCCTGCTCGGCAAGACGCCGAACCTCGATGAGTTTCGAGCCGCCATCCTTTCCGGCGAGCTGCAGAGCATTCGGCCGGCCGCGCACGAGCACATCGGTCGTCTGCCCCGGCTTCGACTGCACCGTCGCACCCGCCAGCCGCGCGGCGGCAACTGCTTCCTTTCGCGGCCGATCCAGGAAGCCCGTGAACGACACGCTCTTTCCCTTCAGGCTGCTCACGCGGCCGAGCGTCGGCTCCCTTGGCTGTTTGCGGAGTGCGTCGATCAGTTCCTTTGCCGACTCGTAGCGCTTGCCGCGAGTGCCGAGGCAACAGTGGATGACCTCCTTCAGCTGATCGCGCTCGGCAAAGTACGCTTCGCGAAGCCAACCGGAGATGCGGTCACTGATCTTGACGCACACCTGCGCCGGCATCCCGGCAGCCGGTGACGGCGTAGCGAGGTAGACCTCACCGAATCCACCCTTGCCTATGAGCTTGTCGAGCCGGTAGGTGCGGCCCGACTCCGAGCTGTATGCCGTCGGTGTCGTGGGTTGCGTGGTTGAACGGCGAGTGGAGGACGTCGTCCTGGTCGTGCGCCGAGTAGCTGACGCTCGGGTGGTGGGCATGCGGAGGTCGTTGAGGGAAGCGATCAATTTGTCGTCCCGGCAGGAGCGAAGCGACCGAGGGATCTGTTTTCCCCCTCCACTCTTGACAGGTGACCATTTAGTCACGTATACTACGGCCCATGACAGACGACGACCGCGTGTTCAAGGCGCTCGCCGACCCGACTCGGCGGTTTCTCCTGGACAAGCTCTTTGCGCGTGACGGCCGCACGCTCACGGAGCTCGAGTCCGAGCTGGAGATGACCCGATTCGGTGTCATGAAACACCTCCGCGTCCTCGAGGACGCGGGGCTCGTGGTCACCCGGAAGGAGGGGCGTGAGAAGCTGCACTTCCTCAACGTCGTCCCTATCCGGCTCGTCCACGACCGATGGATCGACAAGTTCACCGAGAGCCGCGTCAAGGCCCTCACCGATCTCAAGCGACAACTGGAGGAGGACTCGGCATGACAAGTATCGCACCGCCCGACATCGGGACGACCACGCAGGTGTATCGCATCTTCATCAAGGCGACCCCGCAGGCGATCTGGGACGCCATTACCAAGCCTGAATTCACGCAGAAGTTCGGCTACGGCTTGCGCGACGACTACGACCTTCGGCCCGGCGGCAAGTATCGCGGCTACGCCACCGAGAGCATGCTCGCCTTCGGCACGCCGGAGATCATCGCCGACGGCGAAGTCATCGAGGCGGATCCGCCGCGCACGCTCGTGATGACATGGCGAATGGCCATGGATCCGAGCATGGTTGCCGAAGGATTCACACGGCTGACGTACGAGATCGAGGAAGGTCGCGACGGCGTGAGCCGGCTCAGCGTGATCCACGACCTCACCGGTACGCCGGGCCACGCTGCAATGGTTGCGGGCGACCGGCAGGGACCGGGCCAGGGCGGCGGCTGGATCTGGATCCTCAGTGATCTCAAGTCGATGCTCGAGCGTGGCGAACAGATGTCGACGAAGCCTGGCTGGTCGTAAGAACGGAAGCGCAGGTCCCTCGAGCCACAGGCGAGGGACCTGCTCTTATTCCAGTGGCTCAGCTATCCAGCACCGCCGCGAAGTACCCGGCAATGTCGATCACCAACGGCGTCGACGCACCTTCTGGCGGCCAGATCAATTCATCGACGAGAATCTCCGGCCGAGCATCGTCCGGAGTCGAACGCTCGAAGGTGCGGGCGTCGAGATCGATGATCCAATACTCCGGAACACCCTGATCGCGAAAGAGCGTTCGCTTGGCGACGCGATCCGCGCGTGCAGTGCTCGGTGACAGGACCTCGGCAGCGAGGAGAAGCCGTCCAACATCCACGAAGCTTTCCGGCCGGCGTCCGCTCACGAGTGGCACGACGAACACGTCGGGCTGTACGAGGTGCACCGGGGAGAAAATGACGTCGGCCGGCGCGTGAAACGAGTGGCCAACGCGCTCGCGTTTCAGATAGTCACGAAGGAGGGCCTGCAACTCCACGACTGCTTCCTGATGGCGCCAGCGCGGCGACGGCGTCACGAACAACTCCCCGTCGATGACCTCGTATCGATTGCCGTCGTCGGGCAGAGCGTGGACGTCTTCGACGGTCCACCGCCGCGTGAGTTGGGGCATGGACATACGATAGACCTCTCGGCGCCGAGTGAGCAAGTGGACATCCAGCAAGCTCGAGAGATCGGCGATGACCTGCGTCATCGAAAGGCCGCACGCCGTGCCGTCTTGCTACGCGTCCAGCACCGCCTCGAAGTATTTGGGCAGGTCGATCACCAACGACGTCGACGCACCTTCTGGCTGCCAGGCCAGCTCATCGACGAGAATCTCCGGCCGAGCATCGGCTGGAGTCGACCGCTCGAATGTTCGTGCGTCGAGATCGATGATCCAATACTCCGGGACACCCTGATCGTAAAACAGCGTTCGCTTCGCGACGCGATCGGCGCGTGCGGTGCTCGGTGAGAGCACTTCGGCAGCAAGGAGAAGTCGTCCGACGTCGGCAAACTTCTCGGGTAGGCGACCATGTGCGAGCGGCACGACGAATACGTCGGGCTGTACGAGGCGGACCGGAGAGAAGACCACATCCGCGGGCGCTACAAGTGGGTGACCAACGCGCTCGCGCTTCAAGTAGTCACGGACCAGGGTATACAGCTCGGTGACGGCGTACTGATGGCGCCAGCGCGGCGACGGAGTCACGAACAACTCTCCGTCGATGACCTCATACCTGCTGCCGTCGTCTGGCAATGCGTGGACGTCTTCGACGGTCCACCGCCGCGTGAGTTGGGGCATGGGCATACGATAGACCTCTCAGCGCCGAGTGAGCAAGTGGACATGCACCAAGCTCGAGAGATCGGCGATGACATGCGTCATCGAAGGCCGCAGATCGTGCCAGAAGACATGCTTCGCTCGCGACGACAGGACTAGTTCGACGACTTGGCCGGAATCGTGAAATAGAAGTTGCTCCCTTCGCCGAGCGTGCTCTCGACCCAGATGCGGCCGCCGTGCACTTCCACAATCCCTTTCGCGATCGCCAGGCCGAGGCCGATGCCGCGACGGTCCTTGCGGTTCGCCTGCCAGAACCTGCCGAAGATGTGCGGCAGCTGATCAGGCGGAATCCCTGGACCGGTGTCGCTCACGGCGAACCGCACCTCGTCACCGAGTGGCTCGACGCGCACGGTGATCGAGCCACCGCGCGGCGTGAACTTGATCGCATTCCCGACGAGGTTCGAGAGCACCTGCAGCAGCCGCGCCGAATCGGCAAACACAGTCGAGACACCGTCGGCAACCTCCGCGCACAGCTCGACGCCGGCCGTCGTCGCGAGCGGCTTCAACATCTCCATCGCCTCGCGCATCAACGCCGCCACGGATTCGTTCTTCGCGTCGATCGACAACGTGCCGGACTCGGTTCGCCTGATGTCGAGCAGGTCCTGGATGAGCCGATTCATCCGCTCGGCGGCGCGCTTCACGATCCTCGCCGTCCTGCCCACGGTGGAATCGGCATCGAGGATCTCCTCGATCATCGCGCTCGATCCCATGAAGATCGTGTTGAGTGGATTGCGCAGGTCATGCGCGACGACGCTCAACATCTCGTCGCGCGCACGCGTCGCCTGCGTGGCCTCGTGAAACAGTCGCGCATTGTCGACGGCGAGCGATGCTCGACGCGCGAGCTCCTCGATGAGGGGAAGATCGTCCTCGGTGTAGTGCTTGTCCGAGACCGACCAGCAGAGCACGAGCCCTCCCGACACCTTGCCCCCGACGCTCAACGGCACGGCGATCATCGAGCGCGGTTTCAGCTGCGCAATGATGTCGGCCGTTTCCGCATCCACCTCCGCCGGCGCGAGCATCGCGTCGGTGATCTGGCCCAGCAACACGGATTCGCCGGCCATCAGGCGAGCGACGTACGTCTCGTGCTCGATGAGAATATCCCAGTCGCCGGTGAGCTTGCGCAGCAGCTCTTCCTTCGACGCATCGACGTGCGCGACGCCAACGCGGTCCAACCCACCGTCATCGTCCACCATGTCGACGGTGCAGTAGTCGGCAAAATTCGGAACCGCGCGCCGCGCGAGGATCGACAGGGTGGTCTGGTAGTCGAACGACGCACCGAGCACCCGACTCGCTTCCGCGAGAAACGACGCGCGCTGCTCCGCCGACTCGGCCGCCGCACGACGGGCCTGCTCCTCGATGAGGCGGCGCGACGCCTCCTCGCCCTGCTTGCGCTTCGTGACGTCGTTGATCGTGCCGACACGCACGCGCTTCCCCCCGAACATCATCGAACGACCCGTGAGCTCGACGATGATGGGCGTGCCGTCCTTGCGATGACCGGACACCTCGTAGCGCTCGTACGAATCGGTGCGCATGTGGCGGATGATGTCCTCGCGTGACTCCGCGTTCGGCAGGACGTCGAGGAAGTTCTGGCCGATCATCTCATCCATCTCGTAACCGAACATCCGCGCGAGGCTCTGGTTCGCGGCGAGCACGACACCACGATCATGAATGACGACGCCCTCGGCCGCGGCATCCGAGAGCTGGCGAAAGCGCTCCTCGCTCTCCTGCAGCCGGTCCTCGGTGCGATGACGGAAGATCGCGCCGCCGAGTGTCGCCGCCGCCGCGGCGAGTGCATCGATCTCGGCCTGCTCCCATTCGCGATCGTCATCGTCGTCGGTGAAGCCGAGCACACCCCACCAGTCGCCTTCGACGAACACGGGGACGAATGCGGCCGAGCGCACGCCGACGCGCTCGAAGAAGTCGCGTTCGTTCGCTGGGAGCGCGTGGGCGGGGCCGTGAATGGCCTGGCCAGTCGACATGATCCCCCACCGCTCCAACCCGAACTCGGCCACACCGAACGTCGAGAGCGACAGGTCGGAGAGCGAGTGGGTGATCGCTGGGGCGGACCATTCGTAGCGCCACCTGGCGCGCATCTGCCCGGTGGCGTCGGTGGTGAGCTCGAAGAGAAAGGCTCGGCTCGCACCAGCCGCCTCGCCGAGGTGTCCGAGCACGACGCGGATGTCCTCTTCCCAGCGTGTGCTGCGCAGAAACGTGAACGCCGCCTCGTATACCGCCTTGAGGATGGCGTCGTGACGATGCGTCATCGACTCGGAATGATGGTCAGTCTACCGGCTCGAGGTAGCCGATCTTCAGCTCCTTGCCGTCGGCGACGAGCGCCAGATAGAAGGCGTAGGAGTAGTCGACGTCCACGTCGGCGTCTTCGTCGGGCTGGAATTCGATCTGCCAGCAACCGCGAAAGTTCTCGTCGGTGAGTTCGCCGGGGATCGGATACGACGGCGCGCCGTGGATGGCGCCGCTGCCGTCGGTTGTCGTGAGCGTGCGATCGCCTTCCTCGATGGCATGCTCGTCGATGCTCTCGCGCATGGAGACGAGATCGTCGTCCGGCAGCTCCTCGAGCTCGAACTCGGCCGCCGGCGGATTGTCACCGCGCGCCAGGCGGACGACGCGCTTCAGGCCACCGACGGGGAGCGCACTCTTCATCCAGGGTGCGAGCATCTTTTCGGCGCGATCGAACGCCTGGTCTGCCATGGCCTGTGCAAAGCCATTGAGAAACGATTCCGGCGTCATCGGCGAATCTCGGTGCTCTGTCCGGCCATCCAGACTCCTCCTGAGCGGTGGGGGCGATGCGCGGTGGGATCCAAGGGCTCTTCAGAGGACTTCGCAGGACGCCCGGCCGCAACGCCTGCCCTCGATGCAACGTATCATTCGCGAAGCCATCGCGCGTCCTCACCCATGGGCGCTCCGCTCAAGGTCATGAGGATCGCCTCATGACACCAACCGTCTGGCCCAAAGGATAGTTCATGCGAGTGACCCCGCTCATTGCCTCGATCTGCGGACTCAGTGCGCTGCTTGCCGCCCCGGTGGCCGCTCAGACAGCGGGCTCCACGCGCGCAGACACAGCGAACGACCCCATCAAGATGCTGGCGTCACGACTGGAGCTTGATCGGTACAAGGAGACCATCAAGGGGCTGACGCAGTTCGGCGACCGCCGACAGGGCACCGACCGCAATGCGAACGCGGTGACGTGGATCGAGTCGAAGCTCAAGAGCTACGGCTGTGCGGACGTCGAGCGCATCGTCTACGACTTCCAGCCGGCTCCCCAGACTGCACGCCCCGCTCTGGACAGCGCATCACGCGCCGCCGCGGCGGCCGCGCGCGCGGCGGCGGCCGCGAGCGGCCAGGCGCAGGGAGGCGGACGGACGCGGGGCATCCGCGCTCGCACGGGGGTGAACACGGACTCCCTGGCGCAGAAGGATCTCAAGCTTCGCGCGCTCAACTCGCAGCCCACCACGCCCGGCAAGCGCGAGGAGGTCTACTGCACGAAGGTCGGCAGCACGCACCCGAACGAGATGTACATCATCGGCGCGCACATGGACGGCCATGGCTGGGGCGAAGCCGCGAACGACGACGGCTCGGGCACGGCGATCGTGATGGAGCTCGCGAGGATCTTCAGCATGCCCGACGTGAAGACCGATCGCTCGATTCGATTCGCGCTCTGGAACAACGAGGAGACGGGCCTCAACGGCGCTCGCGCCTACATTGCGCAGCGCGAGGCGCTGCAGGGCAAGGAGTCGCCGGCCGGATCAGGCAAGTACCCGGAGCCGAAGTGGCTCGGCATGATCCAGCACGACATGATGATGTTCGACCACGGCATGCCGCGCGCCGACGGCACGCTCAGCCCGGAGCAGCGTCCCGAGGCGGACGTGAACGTCGAGTTCCAGTCGAACTCGAAAATGGCGACGGAATCACAGAAGCTCGCGTGGTTCTTCCACGGGGCGAACGAGAAGTACGCGACGGACTATCCCGCCGCCGTGGGTCCGCACATGACGAACACGGACAGCGCACCGTTCCAGGACATCATTCCGTCGATCAGCCTGCGTGAGAACGAGCGAGGACGCGAGATCGGCGCGGGGTGGGATCCGCACTGGCATCAGGTGACGGACATGTTCTCGACGTTCACCGACAAGGACTTCCGGCTGGGCCTCAACGCGGCGCAGACGACGCTTGGCGCCATTGCGATGCTGACTGGAGCGACGGTGAATCGGTAAATATCCCTGCTATCTCCTTGAGGTGGCGGTGGAAGCGAAAGGGCCATTGATCGTCGATCAATGGCTCTTCTGCTTCGGTCACCATGCGGAGGAGATCTTCCGTCAACGGTCGCGCTTCCGTCGACGAATAGCTGCGCACGCGCAGGCCGTCATGCGACACATGATCACAGAGGATCTCCAGCGCGGGCGGCGCAACGGCAAACGCGTCGTTGCGCGACGCCGGGTCGACGACCTGCGACGCGCGAACGATCGGGATCGGCGCCCCCGACACCAGCCGTGTCGGCGCGCTCGCGTCCAACACGATATCGCGCAGTCGTGAAAGCA
Organism: Gemmatimonadaceae bacterium; assembly: GCA_039915865.1. GTDB lineage: Bacteria > Gemmatimonadota > Gemmatimonadetes > Gemmatimonadales > Gemmatimonadaceae > AG11. The sequence goes on from JBDSML010000063.1 coordinate 73,011, forward strand.
GCGCCGTCGATACCGGACGATGCACGTCGATGTACTCGGCATCTGCCATATCGGCGACGATGCACGCGAGCAGTTGATCTGCGAGCACGCGTGCCAGCGCCGGCGCGATGACGCCCATCCCTGTGGCGCGAACGCCATAGCGCAGCAGGCGGCCATTCACCGTCACGGAATAGACGACAGACGACGCCGCGATCTCCGGTGGCAACACGACCACCTCGCGCGGCATGTCGTAGCGCGTCGGATACTCCTTGTACTTGCCGGCGCAGCGCTGGTACTGGAACCAGCGCTTCACGCGCGGATCCGCCATCAGCGCCGACACCTCGCCGCGGATCTCGTCGACCTTGTCGCTCAGGTCCAGGTCGCGCTTGTGAATGGGGCAGCGCTCCGAGATGCGAAAGCGCCACTCCTCGTGATGCCGATAGGGCCACACCGGGTAGACGCGGCACTCGAACGACTTGTAGAGGCCGAGCGTCGACGTGCTGGCGTCGTTCGAGGGGATCTGGCAGCAGAGACGATGCGGCGTCGTGAAGCGCAGCCCGCCGTCCGCATCGGGACCGATGATCTCGATGTTCGACATGTCCCAGCCATCGGCGACGGCGCGCTCGTACTCTCCGGGATACATGACCATGAAATTGCCCGAGCCCGGGTCATGATCGAAATCACAGCAGAAGTAGTTGCACTCGGCAATGCAGCCATCGCAGTGCGAGATCTTTCCTTCGGGCCGGAGGTCGTGCGCGCCAGCATCGAGTGACATGAATCGTTCGGCTCTGGAAGGTTCTCATAAAGGCGGGGCCTCACGAGAAGACGACCATCCAGAGCCTGGCGTCTCAGGTCACGGGAGGCTACGGCTGCGGAGGGGCCGCGGTGACGCGCCAGACAGCGTTGCCGACGTCGTCTGCCACGAGGAGCGCGCCCTTCCTGTCGATCGCGACACCGACGGGCCGTCCGTACGCGTCCCCGTTGCGGCTCAGGAAACCCGTGAGCACGTCGATGGATCCACCCGCTGGCTTTCCGGCGACGAACGGCACGAAGATCACCTTGTACCCGCTGGCTGGATCGCGATTCCACGAGCCGTGCTGACCGACGAACATCCCGCGGTCGAGCGGCGCGGGCAGCGTCGAACCGGCCGATGACGCGAGGCCGAGCGACGCGGTGTGCGGCCCGAGTGCATAGTCGGGCCAGATGGCGGTGGCGACGAGTTCAGGACGCTGCGGATTCACACGCTCGTCCACGTGCTGGCCGTAGTAGCTGTACGGCCAGCCGTAAAATCCGCCGTCGCGCACGGAGGTCATGTAGTCGGGCACGAGATCGCTGCCGATCTCATCGCGCTCGTTGACCGACACCCACAGCATGTTCGTCTCCGGCTCCCACGCCATGCCGACGGGATTGCGGAGGCCCGAGGCGAACACGCGGTGTGCGCCTGTCTTGATGTCGACTTCCCAGATCGCCGCCCGTCCCGTCTCCGCATCGATTCCATTCTCGGCGACGTTGCTGTTCGAGCCAATCGACGCGTAGAGCTTCGTCCCGTCGGGCGACGCGATGATGTTCTTCGTCCAGTGATGGTTGATCGGGCCGCCAGGAAGGTCGACGAGCTTCGTCGGGCTCGCGGTGATCTGCGTCTGTCCAGCGACATAGGGAAAGCGAACGATGGCGTCCGCATTGGCGACGAAGAATTCGTTGCCGACGAGTGCCATCCCGAATGGCGACGTCAATCCGGTGAGAAACGCCGAGCGCGTCTCGGCCACACCGTCGCCGTTCGCGTCGCGCAACAGGGTGATGCGATTCGCACTCGGTACGCCGGCGCCCGCCTTCTTCTGGAAGTGCTTGAAGAACCAACCCTTGATGCCCTTGTTGTCTTCGGGGCGGTCGGGTCCATTCGTCTCGGCGACGAGGACGTCGCCGTTCGGCAGCACGTAAAGCCAGCGCGGGTGGTCGAGCTCGCGCGCGAACGCGACGACGGACGTTCCCGGGGCACCGACGGGCTTCACGCCAATCGGCCATCCGCGCGCCTCGGCGATGTTGACTGTCGGAATGGGCGACGTTTTGGGCTGCGGGAGCGTGGGCTTGGGGCCCATCCCGGCGTCGACGGGCAGTGTGGCGGAGGTGCCGCACGCGGAGATCGAGAGGGCGAGTAGCGCGCAGGCCGGAAAGCGGCTGTCGATGAACACTTGAGACCGATTGAGGGAGAGACGTGCTGGTGCCCTCTCGCTCGCAAGTATCAGGCAAGCACACCACCGGCAATCACTCGACGGCTATTCCGCCGCGACAATCAGGAGATCATTGACCGAGACTCCGGCGACGAGCGCCGCGTCGATCCATCGCAGCTGATTCTTCGTGTGCGCGTGCTCGCCGGGCCCCGCGTACTCGACGAACATCAGATGGTCGTCGCGCCAGGCCATGACGTCGAACGACCCGCTCGCGCGACCGCTGTTCGCCTCGATGATGCAGTCGTACAGCGCCTGCGCCGGAGACGGCAGCGTCACCGGTGAACTGCGGGTCGGCATGTGTCGCCAGTTCTTCCGGTCGTGAACGGTGTCGAGCCACACGCCATCCCAGTCGTCCACCTCGAGCCAGCGAAGCACGGCGAGCTCGCCGAACATCGCCGCGCCGTTGAAGGTGACGAGCGGCTTGCTGACGTAGCTCGCCGCCAGTGCTCCCGGCTTGAGCCGATTCGGGCTGGCGTCACCGAAGCGGACGGAGAGTCGCCTGATCAGCGCGATGGTTCCCGATGGCAAGGCGCATTCGACGACGCCGACGCTCGACGCGCGCGCGAACAGCGATTCCATTCAGGGCGCCTGCCAGGACGTCGAGCTGCTCATGTTCCCTGCCTGATCGACGGCGGTGAGCAGCACGCGATCGGCGGTGAGGTCGAGCGTCGTCGAGCGCAGGGTGCCGAACAGCACGCGTGTCGCCCACGCGCCATTCGCGCGGGACCGCACGACCCACCAGCGCGGTAACTCACCAAGGCCGGGTGTCATCGTCACCGTGCGACCGCTCAGGCTCATCGTCGGCGCTGGAGGCGGCGTCGCATCGAGCCACGGCGACGCCGGCACCAGCGCCCGGCTCGCATACAGCGTGGCGAGTGATGTCGCGAGCGCACCGTTCGACTTCTTCAGCGTCGAAGTCGTGTTGTAGAGAATGTGGCCCGTTCCCGCGGAACGTTGACGCGTGAGTCCGATCTGGTTGGGAATTTCGTTCATGTTGAAGGCGCTGGCCGTGCCGTCGCCAACGCGATACGCTGCGAGGCCGGGCCAGACGTGACGGTTCATCGTGTTCTGCGCGATCCACCAATCGAGCAGCGCAGGATAGCTCTGCTGCGGCGCCGCGATGGCCCAGTACAGTTGCGGTGCGAGGTAGTCCACCCAGCCCTGCTGCAGCCACTTCTTCGAGTCGGCGTAGATGGTCGCGTAGGCATCGAGACCGGCGACGCTCGCGGGGTTGCCCGGGCGCCAGATCCCGAACGGCGAGAGTCCGACCTTGATCGTCGGCTTGAGGGCGTGCACCTCGCGATACATCCGCTCGACGAAACGATCCACGTTGTCGCGACGCCAATCGGCGCGAGCGAGCGTGGAGCCGCTCCTCGCATACGACGCGCTGTCGGGGAAGTCGATCAGCTTGCCGGCGGCGTCGTTCTCCTGGTAGGGATAGAAGTAGTCATCGGCATGCACGCCGTCGATGTCGTAGCGCTGCACGATGTCGCTCACGACGCGCATGACATGGTCGTGAATGGCCGGCTCGCCGGGATCCATCCAGAGTTGCGAGCCGTAGACGCGCAGCAGCGCGCGCCGCGTGTTGAAAAGATGCGTTGCCGCGAGCTTGAGCGTGTCCTTCGAGTTGCCCGCGCGGAACGGGTTGATCCACGCGTGAATCTCGAGGCCACGCGCGTGCGCCTCCGTCACCGCGAACGCGAGCGGATCGTAGCCGGGATCCGTGCCCTGCGTGCCCGTCAGCATCGCGCCCCAGGGCTCGATGGCCGAGCTGTACACGGCGTCACCGGCGGGACGAACGTGGAACATCACGGCGTTGAAGCCACTCGATGCGGCGCGATCGAGCAGGTCGGTGAGCTCAGCCTTCTGTTGATCCGAGGTCAGCGTCGCGCGCGACGGCCAATCGATGTTCGCCACGGTGGCGATCCACAGCCCACGCATCTCGCGCTGGATGGCCGGCGGTCCGGTGTCTACCGGCGCGGGGTGCGGTGCCGGCGCGGTGGACGACGAACCACCCGAGCACGCGGACAATGCGGCGACGACGATAATGGCGGCGAGGGCCCGATACGACATCATCCCCACGGCGCGCACGTCAACGCGGGCGAGATCTGGAAGACGCTCTGATTCTCGACGCTCTTCCCACCCATAGAGTCGAGAAAGCCGCCGTGGAACATGAGCGTGCCCGCGAGGAGCTCGAAGACGTAGGTGCCACCGCGCGTGCCTTCGATGTCGGTGTATGTCTTGTCGCGATTCAGCCGGAATCTGTACTTCGACGCGAGCCCTCCACCGGAATAGGTACAGGCGTATTCGCCGAGCCGGAGATTGACATTCACCTGCTTCTTCGTCATCCGCTCGGGAAGGGGAGCCGACGTACCCACTCGCATGCCGCGCAGGCTGTCGAGCGGGAATGCGCTCTTGCCTTCCGTCGGATTGTTGGTGCAGACGGGCTCTGGCATCTTCACCTGCATCTCCACGATCCATTCACCGATTCGGTCGCGGCGCATGTTGGATCGTATCCCCACGATGCGCGTGATGCAGGTCTTGCCGAAGTAGTGACTCGGCGGCCAGCCCGGATTATAGTCGTGAACCGCAGCCGTCACGGTGAATGGATAGACGTTCCCTTCCGGCGCGTCGGCACGCACGTCGCTGAACACGATCGTGCGCCGAAAGACGTCTCTCGGCTTCACGCGCTGGATTTGCGCATCGAGCACGCGCATGAAGTCCTTCACCGTCGGCGCGGCAACGGCGCGCGCGGCAGGAAAACCGCCGCCCGACGCGCGCGCTGGCACGACGACCATGGCTGCTGCTACGATGGCGCACACGACGTAGCGTGCGCGCATTGATGAATGGAACATCACGCTCTCCTCCGTGCTGCACCGGTTGTCCTACCGCACTCCGGCGAGTGCGGCAACGAGCATCAGGGCCCACTGCGGACCCTTGTACCCGGTCGACGTGTCCTCGTACCACTCGGTGAGCGCATGCGCGTCACCACCGCGTCCGCCACCGTCGATGGTCACGGCGGGAATGCCCATGCTCATCGGCAGGTTCGCATCCGTGCTCGACGCGCCCGTCGCCGGTGCGAAGCCGAGCGCCTTGCCAGCGGCGATGGCCGTCGCGACGATCGTCGCCGTTTCGGTCTGCGTACCGTTGGCCGGACGAATGCCGATGGTGTCGATGGTCATCGTGAGCTTCGCCTTGCCATTCGCGCCGCCGCCCCAGCGCGCGTTCTCCGCGTGCAGTGCGTCGACGAGAATCTTCTGCACCGCCGCGTCCACCTTCGCCACTTCCTCCGCCGATTCAGAGCGCATGTCCAACTCGAAGCTGGCCTCGAAAGGAATGGAGTTCACTGACGTACCACCCTTGATGACCCCGACGTTGAACGTCGTGCGCGGCGACGCTGGCACCTGCAAGTCGCCGATCTGTGCAATCGCCCGACCGAGCGCGTGAATCGGATTCACCCGGCCGAACGCACCGTAACTGTGACCGCCTGGTCCCTTGTACGTGACCTTGTACCGGTTGCTGCCCACACCGCGGCTCGTGACGTCGAGTCCCGTTCCATCCACCGAGATGAAGTAGTCGACCTTTCCCTTCAGCTCATTGTGGAAGAGGTTCTTCACGCCGCGAAGGTTGCCCGGGCCTTCCTCCCCGACGTTGCCGATGAAGTACACCGTGCCGAGTGTCTGGATCTTCTGCTTCTCGAACGCGCGCGCGACGGCGAGCACGACGGCGAGTCCTCGGCAGTCGTCACCGATGCCCGGCGACGTCAGGCGCGTCGACGTGCGCTTGACCTTCACGTCGGTGCCCTCGGGGAACACCGTATCGAGATGGCCGGCGAGCACCACCGTCGGACCCGCACCGGATCCCTTCCGCTCGGCAATGACGTTGCCCGCGGTGTCGATGCGCACGTTGGTGAGGCCGAGCGCCTGAAGGCGGCGCCGATACTCGAGTCCGCGCGTCTTCTCCTTGAAGGGCGGTGCGGCGATCTCGCAGATGGAGATCTGGTTGTTGATCGTCCAGGCATTGTCCGCCTGCAGTCCGTCGACGGCAGCCTTGACGCGTGCGTTCGTGGCGGGAATGGGCAGCTGCGCCGCAAGCGGGCTGGCGGCGAACAGCGCAACGAGGGCGAGACGTGAGGTGGGAGTCATGCGGGAAATGTAACGCGCGATGCTTGCGACGCCCGGGTTGGCGCTCCAACATGGGCGCGGTGTGTCGAGGATCGCCATGTGCTCGCAAAGGATGTTCATGAAAGATCGGGACAAGTGGCTGGCCGCTGCATGTGCGTGTCTCGCGGTGCTGCTGTATGTCAATACGCTGAACCACGGCTATGCGCTCGACGACTACCCGACGATCTACGGCAACCGCCTGACGACGTCGGGCGTGCGGGCCATCCCGACGATGCTGCACACCGCGTACTGGTATGGCCTCGACGGCTTGAACGACTGGCTGTATCGGCCCCTCTCGCTCGTCATGTTCGCCATCGAGTGGCAGATTGCGCCGGCCACTCCAGCGTTGGGACATTGGGTCAACGTGATCCTGTATGCGCTGACGGCGGTGGTGCTGTTCCGGTTCCTGCGCGACCTGTTCGATGGGTACAGCGTGTTGGTGCCATTCGCCATCGCCCTCCTGTGGATCGCGCATCCGATTCACACCGAGGTGGTCGCCAACATCAAGAGCCGGGATGAGCTGCTGGCGTTTCTGTTCTCGGTGTTGACGATGTGGCAGTGCGTGAAGTACGTCAGCGCGCCGATGCGGAAGCACCTCCTCCTGGCGGGCGTGTACTTCTTCCTGGCGCTGCTATCGAAGGAGAGCCCGATCACGCTGCTCGTCATCGTGCCGATGACGCTGTTCGTCTTCCGGCGTCCGGACGCGAAAACGATGCGGCGTGCCGTGACGCCCGTCGGCATCGCGGCAGTGATCTACATGGGGATTCGAACCGTGGTGTTGACGAACCAGATGGGAACCGGCGCGATCTCATTGATCGACAACTCGCTCATCGCCGCGCCGGACGTCGTGCACCGCCAGGCGACAGCTTTCTATATCGGCGGGCTCTATCTGCGGCTGCTGTTCTTCCCGCATCCGATGTCGTCGGACTATTCATATCCCCAGGTGCCCATCGTGGGGTTCGACAATCCAAGGGCCATCGGATCCCTTGTCATCCACGTGGGGATGTTCGTGTATGCCCTGATCCGCCTGCCAAAGCGTGATCCGGTGGCGTACGGGATTCTCTTCTACCTCGGCAGCATCGCGCTCGTTGCCAACGTGTTGTTCCTCACCCATTCGACGATGGCGGACCGGTTCCTCTACGCGTCGTCGTTCGGGTTCTGCATCGTGCTCGTGTTCCTGCTCGCCCGGCTCTTCCGGTTGGACCTGAAGTCGCCGAATGAAACGAGACTCTGGGCGACCAATCCCGCGTTCGCGAGCGTGGTCGGCTTGCTCCTCGTCGCATCCGTCGTGCAAACGTGGGCGCGCAATCCTGACTGGAGGGATGACACGTCGCTCTTCGCCGCGGACGCGAGGCATTCACCGAACAGCGCACGCATCCATTTCCTGTATGGCAACCACATGCTCCAGGAGTTGAAGCAGGGGAAGGTGGCGCCGAGTCGGCAGGAGGAGTACTACACGATCGCGTTGGCGGAGTATCGGCGCGCGATCGCGCTGTATCCGGCGTACGCGGAGCCACACATGGGCATCGGCGACGCGTACACCTACAGGAAGGATTATTCGTCCGCCGTGCGATGGTACACGGACATCGTCGCGCGGAATCCGCGGTTCGCCGCAGGGTACATCTTTCTCGGGAATACCTTCGTGAGCATCAAGGACTACACGAGCGCGATCGGCGCCTTCCAGAAGGCGGTGACGATCGATCCGAACGATGCCGGTGCGAATTACCTGTTGGGCACGACGTATCGGACGCAGGGCGACAGCGCGCGAGGACAACCGTATCTCGAGAAGGCGTACGCGCTCGACCCTCGAATGAGGCCGTAACTCCTCACGTGTCCGGAAGCCACCGTCCGCTGAAGGCGTACGTCAGCAAGAGGCTCGGCGCCCAGCCCAATGTGCCGATGAGCATCGCGAGCATCGAATACAGGATGACTACTCCCATCACGATCGACACAGTGGTGAAGGCGCGGACCATCGGAGAGTCCGGATTCGCCGGGTGCGCACGAGCGCGCGCCGCCGAACCAGGCGCGATGCGTTCGAGCCACGCGGGAGGCGGTTGCTTGCTCCCCGCGGCGCTCACAGAATCTGCTGTCTTCCCGATGCTGGCAAGGGAGTTCCCAGGCAACAGCGCGAGGAACACGAGTGCCACGACCATCAGCGCGGCGCACACGCCGAACGCCGCCCCGATCCAGCTCGTGAGAAAGGTGAGCGACATCTTCTCCCGACGAGCGATGATCCGCGCAACGATCATCCCGACCGGCGCCAGCAACGCCAACCCGAGGGTCACCACGGACACGCCGATGAGCATCGCCACTCCGCCGATCGCGGCAAGCACCCGAAGGAGGTTCCAGTCGCGCCTACTCGGCGCGACGACCAGCGTCTCGACGATCGCCGGCTCGCGAGGGACCTCCATGTGCTCCGTCATTCGATCTTCGCGACCCCTTTGCCCGGGCGCGGAAAGCGGACGAACACCTCCGGGTCGTGGCCCGGCACGATCAGTCGCGGACTCGAGGCCAGTTGGCCCATGCGCGTCTGCGCGCGGAGGTTGGATGCAGGATCGAGCGTCTGCGCGATGGCCGCATGCTTCGTGAAGTTCTCGTACAGGTACATGTTGTCGGACGCGAGCACCACCGTGCCACGCGCTGTCTGCACGCTGGCGAACTGCGACGCGAAGGTATGCTTGCCGCCGGTGTAGACGCGGATGCCCGGCATGATCTCCGCACCGTCACCCTCGGCGAGCCGAACGCGCCCCGCGCGGTTGATGCCGAGGAGCATTGCCGCATCCAGGGAATCGATTGCCCGGTCGAGCGGGCGGCCGGTGCCGTTCACGTGATGCGTGTACTCGTCACGTTGCAGCCAGACGCGCGCGTTGGGAAAGAGGTCGGCACCGTCGAGGTGATCCCAATGCACGTGAGAGACGATGATGTCCGTGATGTCTTCCGGCCGCAGGCCGGCGAGACGCACCGCATCCGACGGCTTGATGTAGTCGGCGGGCTTCCAGCGCTGCATGAACTTGTCGCGATAGAAACCGGCATCCATGAGGACGTTGCGTCCGTCGGGCCGCTTGATGAGCCAGACCATCAGCGCGATATCCATGCGCCGCGACGTATCGGCGCCGGCGACGAGACTCGCGACAGGAAAGTTGCGCAGCGTTCCGTACCGCAGCGCGTATACTTCCGAGCTCGCCGGAACAGCGGGGCCCGCTTGCGACGCGGGGCGAGCGCACGCGGCAATCACCATCGCTGCCGTGAGAGCGAACAGAATCGGTCGACGTAGCACGAGCACCTCCCTCCCGGTTGCCGAAGAATCCTGAGCGTGGATGAATGTAGACATGCATTGGTCTCAGAACTACGACCCGATGGGAAACGCATTCGCGTCGACACTCATCGCCGCGCTGCCCATCGCTGTCCTGCTCGGCTGCATCGCCACCGGTAAGGTCAAGGCACACGTTGCCGCGCTGGCTGGACTCGCCACCGCACTGCTCATCGTCACCGGTGTGCTGCACATGCCGTTGAGCGCTGCGCTCGCCGCATCGGCAACCGGAGCTGCGTATGGGCTGCTTCCCATCGGTTGGATCGTCCTCAACATCCTCTTTCTCTACCAGCTCACGAAAGAGCAGGGCGCGTTCGACCAGATGCAGGCCAACATCGCGACGGTCAGCTCCGATCGCCGGGTGCAGCTGGTGCTCATCGCGTTTTCGCTGGGTGCGTTCTTCGAGGGCGCCGCGGGATTCGGCACGCCCGTCGCCATCACCGGCGCACTCCTGATCGGACTTGGCTTCACTCCATTGCAGGCGTCGGGACTTTCACTCATCGCGAATACGGCGCCCGTCGCCTTCGGCGCGATGGGCACGCCGATCATCGCGCTGCAAGGCGTCACCGGAATCGATGCATTGACGCTGAGCACGATGGTCGGAAGGCAGCTCCCCTTCTTCTCGCTCATCGTGCCGTTCTGGTTGATCGCGGCGTACGATGGCACGCGCGGCATCCGCGAGACGTGGCAGGTGTTGCTCGTGGCCGGCGCGAGCTTCGCGATTCCACAGTTCCTGATGTCGAATTACCAGGGGCCGTATCTCGTCGACGTCGTTGCCGGTGCGACGTCGATTGCCGCTGTGACGGCCTTCATCAAGTTGCGCGGACAGCGCACGCCGGTGACGGTTGCCGCGGCGCCAGTCGAGTCACGCGGCGGAGCGATGCGCGCGTGGATTCCCTGGCTTCTCCTCTGCGCGCTCGTGCTGCTCTGGGGCCTGGTACCGGTGAAGAAATTCCTCAATGGGATCTACGCGCCGCAGTTCCACATTCCGTATCTCGACGGAATCGTGCAGCGCGTTCCGCCCGTCGTCGCCGCAGCGCAGCCCGAAGCGGCCATCTTCACCTTCAACATCCTCTCCGCGACGGGAACGAGCATTCTCATCGCCGCGCTGCTGGGAGGACTGGCCATGGGGTGCAGCGTTCGACAGATCGGCCGGGTGTACCTCCGCACGCTGCGCATCGCCTGGCCGTCGCTGCTCACCATCTCGGCCATGCTCGCACTCGGCTACCTCACCCGCTACTCCGGACTCGACGCCATTCTCGGGCTCGCCTTTGCGCGGACAGGATTCTTCTATCCACTCTTCGGCACTCTGCTCGGTTGGCTCGGCGTCGCGCTCACGGGGTCGGATACGTCGTCGAACGTGTTGTTCGGCAGTCTCCAGAAGATCACCGCGACGCAACTCGGGTTGTCTCCTGTGCTCATGGCGGCGGCGAACAGCTCGGGTGGCGTCATGGGCAAGATGATCGATATGCAGAGCATCGTGGTCGCGAGTGCGGCGACGCGCTGGTACGGCCACGAGGGAAAGATTCTGCGTTTCGTCTTCCTGCACAGTCTCGTCCTGGCCGTGCTTGTGGGACTGCTCGTCATGCTGCAGGCCTATGTGCCGCCCTTTACGCACATGGTGCCCTGACGTGTTGTTCTAGGGCGCCGAGCCACCCAGCGCTGCCGACGCGACCCGCGCCGTCGCCGCCAGTACTGCCGCCCCCACGAAGATGGAGTCCTCCGCGGCGGCGAATCGCGGGTTGTGCGCTGGCGTCGGCTCCCCGCCATCCTCCCGTGCGCCGATCCGCAGGAAGCAGCCGGGCACGTGCTCCAGGTAGTGTGCGAAGTCCTCACCCGCCAGGTTGAGCATGCCGAGCGGCGCGAGTGCATCGGCGCCGAGCAGCGAGGTGACGGCCTCGCGCGCGAAGCCGGTGGCGGCGTCTGTGTTCACGAGAGGCGGCGTACCGTCGCTGAACTCCACCGCGGCGGCGACATCGTGCGCCATCGCGATCCCTGCCGTGATCCGCTCGAGCTCGCGTTTCAGCAGCGCGCGCGTTTCCGCGCGCACGGCCCGGATGGTCCCGGTGATCCGCGCGCTTTCCGGAATGACGTTCGACGCGAGGCCGGCGTGAATCGTCGCCACGGTCAGCACGCCGGCATCGGCAGGGTTGAGGCGCCGCGACACGATCTGCTGCACGGTGGTGATGAGCGCCGCCGCAGCGA
>JBDSML010000105.1:0-11613 GCA_039915865.1 Gemmatimonadaceae bacterium
GGCTTCATGATCTCGGCGTTCGGCTACCTGAGCGGAATGATGCTCGCAGTGCCGCGTGCGCTGTTCGCCTTTGGGCGCGACGGCATTCTTCCCCGTCAATTGGCCACCGTGCATCCGCGGTACCATACGCCGTGGGTCGCGATCATCGCACAGTCGGCGCTCGCATGGGTGCTGGCCGTGACGAACAAGTTCGAGGCACTGGCCATCATTGCGAACGTCTCCGCCGCGCTCGTCTATCTTGGCTGCGCGGCGGCAGCGTGGAAGTTGCGCCGCGCGCCGGCACTGCCTGGCGCGTTTCGCGTTCCCGGTGGAGCCCTCGTGCCCATCCTCGCCGCTGCAGCAGTGCTTTTTCTCCTGGCGAGCGTGACGATGAAGGAGTGGAGCGTGCTCGCGGCGGTGGTGGTGGTTGCGTCGGCGCTCTATTTCATTGCAGGGAGACGCGCACCTCTGAGAGACAGGGAGTAGTGGCATGACGGACGATTCCCTCCTTCGCTTCCGCGACGAGTTTCCGATTCTGAGCAGCACCACGTACCTCGTCTCCAATTCACTTGGAGCGATGCCGCGCGCCGTTCCCGACCGGTTGAACGAGTACGCAGAGCAATGGGCCACGCGCGGTGTGCGTGCGTGGGCACAGGGTTGGTGGGAGATGCCCATCAACGTTGGCGACGCTATTGCTCCGTTGATCGGTGCCGGCGCGGGCGAAGTGGCGATGGTGCCCAACGTCACCATCGCGCAGGCGCAAATCCTGTCCTCGCTCGACTACGTGAAGGGTGGCCGTGACACCATCGTCATGACGGAGATGGACTTTCCGTCGGTACGCTACGTGTACGACGCGCTCGCGACGCGACTCGGGGCGCGCATCGTCGTGGTTCCGAGTGATGACGGCATCAGCATCGATGAGGATCGGTTGCTCGCGGCAATCGACGAGCGGACGCGACTCGTGTCCATCTCGCACGTGCTCTTCCGCTCTGCATACATCATGGACGCTGCGCGCATCTGCGCGCACGCACACCGAATGGGCGCACTCGTCGCACTCGATGCATACCACTCGGTGGGGGTGGTTCCGGTAGACGTCGGGGCGATGGAGGCCGATTTCCTGACCGGCGGAGTGCTCAAGTGGCTGTGCGGCGGTCCGGGCGGGTCCTTTCTCTGGGTCAGCCCCAGGGTGAGCGAAAAACTTTCGCCAGCCCTCACCGGTTGGCAGGCGCACGAGCATCCGTTCGCTTTCGAGCCGGAGATGTCCTACGCCAGCGGCGCATGGGGATGGCTGACGGGCACCCCGGTGATTCCCGCCCTCTTCGCCGCGAGCGAAGGTCCGCGCATCCTGCGTGAGGCAACGATGGACGCGATTCGCGAGAAGAGCGTTCGACAGACGTCGCGGCTCATCTAGCTCGCGGACGCGCGTGGATTCATGGTTACCGCACCACGCGAAACTGCGCGTCGCGGCGGCACGGTTGCGTTCGACGTTCCGCATGCGCGCGAGGTGGCGCAGGCGCTGCTGGCCCGCGACGTGATCGTCGACTATCGCCCGGGCGCCGGCATTCGCGTCGCGCCGCACTTCTATACCACGGACGGCGAAGTGGAAAGTGTCGTCGAAATCATCGACGAGATCCTCGCGAAGGACGCGTGGAAGAAGTACACTCACGAGAAGTTGGTAGTGACCTAGATCATCAACGCATTCGACCACTCCAGACTCCTTCATGCCTCCCGCCCAGAAGCTTCGCAAGGCGTACGTCAACGTCGACCATCCCGCCGTGATCCTTCGCTTCGAGGACGGACACGAGATTCGCGTCTCGCAGGGGAAGGTGAAGACCTTTGACGCCTATACCGGCGAGGTCATTCGCGTCGTCGCCGTCTACGACCCGACGTCGAAGGATCGCGACCTGCTCGAGTCGATTCGCGCAGAAGACCTGCCGGACGCCGAGCCGCACGAATCGCGGTGAAGGTGACGCGACGCGGGCTCGTGCTCTGTGTCGCGCTCGCCGCGATGCCTGGGTGTGCGGGTGGTCAGGCCGCCCGCAACGCCGCCTCACCGACGAGCTTCCAGCGCGCGGACACCGCGACGCTGCACCGCACGCTTGATTCGCTCGCGGATGCCCATCGCGGCGTCGTCGGCTACGTCGTGCACAATCTCGATACGGGAGAGCGGCTCGAGCGCCGCGGTGACGAGACCTTTCCGACGGCCAGCCTGATCAAGGTCTCGGTGCTCGTCACCGTCTACGACCTCGTCGAGAAGGGAACGCTCGGTCTCGACGACCCGCTCACCGTGCTCAGGATCGACAAGGTCGGCGGGTCGGGCTCGTTGCAGTTCATGCACGACAACGCGACCGTCACCGTGCACGACGCCGCGTGGCTGATGACGACGATCAGCGACAACACGGCGACGAACCTGCTCCTCGACCGGATCATCATTCGCCGAGTGTGGGACAAGATGGAGAAGCTCGGCTTGATGCACACGAAGGTGCACTCGAAGAGTTTTCTTCGGAGCGCGAGCGTCGCGATGGACAGCTCGGTGAAGTACGGACTCGGCGTCACGACGCCGAGTGAGATGGCGCGGTTGTTCGCGCTGATGTCCGAGGGCAGGGCCGTGAGCCCGAAGGCGGACAGTGCGATGCTCGACATCCTCGCGCACAACGAGAACTTCGAGAAATTGCAGCGGTACGTGAGCAGTCTGGATGTGCCGCACAAGACGGGTGAGACGAATCAGGTTCGCACGGAGTGCGGCCTGTTTCCGCTGCAGTCGCGTATCGCCTACTGCGTGTTGACGAAGGAGAACAAGGATGAGCGATACGTGATCGACAACGAGGCGCACGTGATGATGGCCCACATGGGCGACGCGATCGTCCGTGCGTGGCCTCGGCGACCGACACCGGTGGCTTCGCCCTGACGGACTTCCGGGTGCGCGTCCTGCCGCCGGTGGCTGAGGCACTCGCCGCCGGCCGCGCTGTCGTCGCCCTGGAAAGCTCCGTGCTCGCACAGGGTCTGCCGATTCCGGCCAATCGGGAGGCGGCGGCGCGAATGACGCTGGCGGTCGAGCGCGCCGGCGCCTTGGCGGCAATCACTGCCGTGGTGCGCGGAAGGGCGACCCTTGGTCTCGACCCAGTGGAGTTGGAGCGATTTCTTGCCCGCGATGGCGTGCTGAAGGTTGCCGCGCGCGACCTCCCGGTGGCTATGGCGTTAGGACAGGATGGTGCTACAACTGTGGCGGCATCATTGTCGATTGCTGTCGCGACAAATGTCGCTGTTTTTGCCACAGGAGGCATTGGTGGCGTACATCGCAATGCCCCTTTCGACGAATCCGGCGATCTCTCGGAGCTCGCGCGGTCGCCGATCGTCGTCGTCTGTGCCGGCGCCAAGTCCATCCTCGATCTCCCGGCCACGCTGGAACGGCTTGAGACCCTTGGCGTCACGGTCGTGGGGTACCAGACCGACGACATGCCCGGATTCTTCACGCGGAGCACCGGTCTCAAGCTCACCGCGAGGGCGGACAGCGTCGAGGAGATCGCCGAGATCCATCGGGCGGCTCGCGCGTTGGGCCGGCCGCAGGCGACGCTGGTCATGCAACCGCTTCCGGAGGACGTCGCGCTTCCACGCGATCTCGTGGACCAGGCCGTGAGCGAAGCGCTCGAGGAGGCTGGGCTCACCGGAGTGCGTGGTGCGGCTACGACCCCCTTCCTCCTCGGCGCCGTACTGCGTGCGACGGAGGGGCGATCGTTATTGGCGAACCTCGGATTACTGGAACAGAACGCCGAACTGGCGGGGCAAATCGCTGTTGCGTTGTCGCGGGAGGCCGATACTCACCGATAGACGCGTCGCGGGCACGCCTTTGGAATGTCCATCAGCAAAACGAGGCATGAAGCCGTTGAACTTGTCAGTGACTGAATGGTACAATAGGACAACCCTCGCGAGCAGGAGGCTTCAGTAGATGGCCACTCCGTTCCTGAGCTCAGAAGAATACGACGAGCAAGCGCATCAACTCTACAACGAGGGCCAGTACGACGACGCGCTGACCACGCTTCGCGAAGGGCTGTCGCTCTATCCGAATTCAGTCGAGCTACACATCGGTGTGGGATACGCGCGGCTGGCGCGAGAGGAGTTCGCCTGGGCACGGCGCAGCTTCGAGGAGGCGCTCGTCCTGGAACCGGAGCACGAGGACGCCCTGGCCGGGCTCGGCGAAACGCTGCTGAAGTTCGGGCTGGAGGACGCAGCCCTTCGCTGTTTCCGTCGCACGCTCGAATTGGGCTATGCCGACGACCTCGACCTCATGTTGCAGAGCGGCCGGGCGCTGTTTCGTGAAGCGTCATCGCGCGACAGGCGCGAGCTGTTCTCCGCGTCCCTCGAGTTCTTCGAGGTCGCGGCGCAACAGGCGCCCGACAGTGCGGAGGCCGTCGCCTGCGTCGGGTACTCGCAGCACCGTCTCGGCGACGACGACGCGGCGATCGCATCGCTGCGCCGGTCGCTGCAGGCCGACAGCGATCATGCCGAGGCGCGCATTTACCTGGCGAACATCCTGTATGACCGCGGCGACTACGACGCGTCGTTGCACCACTTCGAGCGCACGACGACCGAGGATCACTGGGACGAGCTCGGGATCTGGCGGCTCATCGAGCTCAAGCGCGCCGCGTACAAGCTTGGTGAGCATGACGCCGACCTGAAGCCGTGGGAGGATCGCCTCACGGAATTGGGCGGTGAGCTCGATGATATCGATGAGTTGTTCATCGAAGTCGATGGCGCGATGGCGGCCGAAAATGGAGAGGTGGAGGTCGCGCGGGGTCAGCTCGAGTTGTTCGGCACGCTTCTTTCCTCCCTCGCCGACACGAAGACGGACGATGTGCGCAAATACGAGGTCAGTGACTTCGAGGCGCACGAAGTCCACACGCGGGATGGTCGGCAGCTCACCGGGTCGTGGGAGGATATCGTGCGGTCGTTGCAACACGTCGATGCCGAGGGGGGACGCGACGTCTCCCTGGAAGTCTTCATGTCTCGAATGGCGAAGCGCACGTTCCGGGAAACCGGAGTGCGGGTGCCAAGCCATGACGTCGAGCTGTTCGTTCGCGCGAGCGCGGACGCGGGGCTTCTGCGAATCGTCCAATGACCGACGCTTCGCAGCGCGCCGCGCTCGATGCGGTGCATGCAGCGCGTCCCATCGTGGCGCGCCTCAGTGCTGCGCGCGACAAGGAGGATCTCGCCGCCGACATCATCGATGCGTGGGCCGCCGTGGAAACGGGCTTGCGCTCCCTGGTCGGCGGGTCGACGCTCACCGGACAGATGCTGATCCGCGAGTTGCGGCAGCGCCATTTCCTCTCACTCGAGCAGGCGAATGCGCTGGCGGAGTTTCACGCGGCGCGAGAGCGCGCGGAACGACTCGACTACGCGCCGACGGAAGGCGACATCAACGCCACGCGCGACGCATTCCTCAAGCTCGAGACCGGGCTGATGGGCGAGCCACTTCCCGGTCGGCCGAGCGGTGCAGCGATAGCGCCAGCGGCGGTAGCGGCAGCGCCGACACCAGTTGCCACGGACCATGTTCCCGCGACATCAAGCGGCCGGCCGGCGTGGCTGGTGCCCGTGCTTGGTCTCGCAGGGTTGGTCGTCGTCGTTGGATTGGCGTGGTGGGCGATTGCCGGACGCGGTGGAAGCTCGTCCGCGTACACTCAAGGTGTCGCCGCGTTTCAGGAAGGACGCAAGGAAGCGGCAGAGGCGTCGTTTCGGAAAGCGGCCACCGACGATCCGAACGATCCGATGCCGCACGTCTATCTCTCGCGCATGGAGCGTGAGCGCGGCAACCTGAGCAACGCGAATGCCGAAGCGGTGAAGGCGGTACAGCTCGGCCCGAACAATGGGGCGGCGCTGCGCGAGCTTGCCGGCGTGCTGTTCGCGTCGCAGCAGTTCGACCCGGCGCGCACGTTTTACATTCGCGCCATCAAGGCGGACAGCACCGACCGCACCGCACAGGGTTACCTCGGATGCTCGCTGGTGCGGCTCGGGCGTCTCGACGAGGGCGCGCGGTGGCTCGCCCGAGCGGGAACGGGCGCATGGAGCGCGTGCGCACCGACGGCGACGGGAATGCCGCAGCAGCAATTGCCCATCGCGCCGAGGCCGTAGGCATCACCTACCTCGTGTGATCTCTTTTTCGAAGGTCGGCAAGAGCTATCGCAGTTGGCGAGGGCGCCAGGTCGTCGCGCTCACCGACTTTACGCTCGAGCTGCATGAAGGAGAGGTGTTCGGTCTCGCGGGACCGAATGGCGCCGGCAAGAGCACGCTGATTTCGCTCCTGCTCGGCTTTCTCGGTCCCACGCACGGCGACGTGCGCATCGCGGGCATGGAGCCACGGCGCTACGTCGAGAGCAAGGGCGTCTCGTACCTGTCAGAGCTGATCAACATTCCGCCGTCGTGGCGTGTCGTCACTGCGCTGAGGCGGTATGCGCTTCTTGCGGGCGTGCCCGCCGACGCATTCGACGCACGCGTGGAAGCGGTCATCGCGCAGCTCGGCCTCGAGGAGCATCGCACGAAGCGCGTTCGTCAACTGTCGAAGGGCAACCTGCAGCGATTGGGGCTTGCGCAGGCGATGCTCACCGATGCGCGTGTCGTGGTGCTCGACGAGCCGACGCACGGTCTCGATCCGGTGTGGACGCAGCGCTTTCGCGACATCGTGAACGACATGCGTCGTCCCGACCGGACGATTCTCATCGCGTCGCACAACCTCGACGAGCTCGCGCGGTTGGCGGATCGCGTCGGCATCATCGATCACGGGCAGCTGCAGCGCATCGTGGACGTGCGAGCGAGCGAGCAGACCGTCGCGGACGGTGCACCGTACCGCATCGTCGTGGCGCGCGGCGAGGAGCAGGTGCTCGAGCGCTTCCCCTCCGCGCGTACGATCGGTCGTGGCGAATTCGAGCTCACTGGTGTGTCGCTCCAGACGATCAACAGCGAGATCGTCGCGCTCATCGAGCGTGGTGCGGTCGTCAGCGCGTTATACCCAGTGCACTCGGCGCTGGAGCAGCAGTTCCGCGACGCCGTCGACTCGGGGAAAGGCGAGCCATGAGCGCGTCGATGCAGCCGTTCGTCGAGCGTCGGCGCGGGCCGTCGCGCGTGGGACGATATGCGCTCTGGCAGTTGGCTGATTACCTCAAGGATCGCGGGTTGCCGACGCTGATCGTCTCGCTGCTCGGCGGCTATGTCACGCTCATTCCGATGCTCGTCAACTACAAGCACCAGTTGGCGATCCTGCCGCAGGGCCTGATTACGCGATACGGCGGCATCGAGGGTGCACGCGTCGTGCTGATGCACGACGTGAACGAGATGTTCCTTGCCAACTTTCTCGGCGTCCTCGTGTACCTCGGCGCCATCTTCGCCATCAATGGCATCGTCGCCGACGATCGCAAGAAGGGGTACTACCGCTTTCTCTTCTCGGAGCCCGTATCGCCGAGGCGATACTACGGCCAGGCGTTTCTCGTCCATTGGCTGGGCTTCGTAATCGTGGTATGCCTGCTCGCGCTCGTCTACGGCGCGTTGCTCTTGCCGCTGCTCACGCTGCCGCTCGTGTCTGTAGTGGCGCTCATGTACCTGATGTACGCCGGGATGGGCTTCGCGCTCTCGGCCGTCGCGCGGTGGGATTGGCTGTCGCTCGTCGCCGCGACCGTCTTCGCGCAGACCATGTGGAGTCTCTATGGAGCATCGACGAGCGCGCTTGCGCGACTACTGTACCTGCTGCCCCCGGTGCATCGCACCAGGGAGATCTACGAGGCTCTCGCGAAGCACACGCCACTCGACACGGGTCTGCTCATCTGGTACGCGGGTTACGGCATCGTCTGCTACCTGATTGGCCTCGTCGTACTGCGCTACCGGCGGCTGGCGATCGTATAGCTTGACACAAGCCATCAGCACAGCAGTCCCTCACTTCGTTCGCGACGACACAGCATGACGACGACTTCCGATCTCACGCTCGCACTCGATCCGTCCACGGTTCATCGGACGGTCCTTCCCAACGGTCTCACCGTACTCGTGCGACGTGATGCCTCGGCGCCCGTCGTCGCGATCGTCACCTACGTGAAGGCCGGCTACTTCGATGAGACGGACGACGTCGTCGGCATCGCGCACGTGCTCGAGCACATGTTCTTCAAGGGGACGCCGTCACGTGGCGTCGGCACCCTCGCGAAGGAGACGAAGTCGGTGGGTGGCTACCTCAATGCGGCGACGATCTACGATCACACGGTGTACTACACTGTGCTGCCGTCGTCGGGGTTCGAGACGGGTCTCGACGTGCAGTTCGATGCCTACGCCAACTCCATCATCGATGGCGAGGAGCTCGCCCGCGAGCTCGAGGTGATCATACAGGAGGCGAAGCGGAAAGCGGACAACCCCGGCGCCGTCGTCACGGAGTCGCTGTATGCGCTACTGCACGACCAACATCGTATCCGTCGCTGGCGGATCGGCCGAGAGCCTGGCCTGCGCACGCTGACGCGCGATGCAATGATCAAGTTCTATCGCAACTTCTATCATCCGGGCAACACGGTCCTCACCATTGTCGGAGACGTCGATCCGGACGACGCCATTCGGAGAGTCATCGAGAAGCATGGCGCGCTTCCAGCCGGAAGGCCCGTTCTCACCCCTGGCCCAACCGAGGAAGGCATCAGCGGCTTTCGCTACAGCGAGCTCAGTGGCGACATCGGCCAGACACAGATCGCGATCGGCTGGAGAACCCCGCCGACACTGCATCACGACACTCCCGCGCTCGACATCCTCAGCACGGTGCTCGCTGGCGGCCGCGCGTCGCGGCTCTATCGCGCCGTTCGGGAGCGCAAGCTCGCCAGCTCAGTCTCCGCGTACGACTACACGCCAACGACGCTCGGCGTGTTCGTCGTGCACGCCGAGGCGTCTCCCGACCGCGCGGCGGACGCGATGCGCGCGATCTGGGCGCAGCTGCGCGCACTGCGCCAGGACGGGGTGAGCGATGCCGAGGTGGTGCGCGCGAAACGGTTGTACGAGTCACGGTGGGTGCGGCGCCTCGAGGACATGGAGGGCCAGGCGAACTATCTCGCGGAATGGGAAGCACTCGGTGATTGGCGTCGTGGTGAAGAGTATCTCGAGCGCGCGCTGTCCGTCTCAGCGGAAGAGCTGACCGAGCTGGCACGCCGCTACCTCGATCCGGACCACGCGGCGATCGTGCTGTATCGTCCGGAGCGCACGCCAGCGGTGGCCGCGAGCGCAGATGCCATGCGCGCGATGCTCGACGACGCAGCGCCCGCGGAAGTCCTGCCGCCGTCGCTGCCGACGCCCGCGGCGCCGGCCGTCCATGCGCGTCTGCGTATCGACCGCGAGGAGGGTGGCGTACGCGTGTATCGCACGTCGACAGGCACGCCGCTGCTCGTGCGCCGCAAGGCGGGGGCGCTCGTCCACGCGGGCGTGTATGCGCTCGGCGGCGCGCGCGATGAGCCGGCAACTGAGGCAGGACTCACAACCATGCTCACGCGCACGGCGCTCAAGGGAACGGTGCGTCGCAGCGCTGCGCAGATTGCCGAAGAAGGCGAGCTCCTCGGCGGCAGCGTGAGTGGGGGTGCGTCGAGTGAGACGTTCGGGTGGTCGATCAGCGTGCCAGCGCGCTATGCGGACGAAGCGGTGGCGTTGCTCGCCGATGTCGCGCAATCGCCGACGATTCCTGACGAGGCGCTCGACACCGAGCGATCGATCGCGCTGTCGGATCTCGCCGCGCTGCGCGACGACATGTTTCGCTATCCAATGCGCATGGCGACGACCGCGGCGTACGCAGGTCATCCGTACGGCGTTCCCGTGAGTGGCGACGAGACGTCGTTACCGCGTATCACGGCGGAGCGCGTGCGCGAGTGGCATCGCGCGCGTTTTCTCAACGGTCCAGCGGTGATCGCCATCGTCGGCGATGCGGATCAGGACGAGCTCGCGGCAATGATCGCGGCGCAGTTCGGCGAGCTGCTCGGCGGCGATCCGGTTCCACTGGATGCGCCGACATGGCCCACCGCCCTGGTGCAGCGCATGGAGCAGCGCGAGAAGGCACAGACAGCCCTCGCGATGTTGTTTCCCGGACCGTCACGAATCGATGCGTCGCGGTTTGCGTCGGAGATGATCGCCGGCGTGGCCAGCGGGTTGGGTGGGCGTTTCTTCGACGAGCTGCGCGAGAAGCAATCGCTCGGCTACACGGTGCAGGCGTTCGCGAGCGAGCGCGCGCTCGCCGGCGCGTTCGGCGCGTACATCGCGATGGAGCCGGAGAAGGAAGACATCGCGCGACGCGCGCTGCTCAACGAGTTCGCGAAGCTGCGCGACGAGCCGGTGACGGCGAAGGAGTTGGAGCAAGCGCAAACATATGCGATCGGCACACACGCAATTCGTCAGCAGAGCGGTGGAGCGGTGCTCGGCGACATGGTGGATGCATATCTATTCGGAGAGTTGAGCGACCTGGGGCAGTTCGACAATCGCGTCCGCGCTGTTACGGCCGCCGAGATGCAAACCGTTGCACAAAGGTATTTTGACGAATCGCGGCGCGTCGAAGGCATCATACGCGGCGTCGGCCGAACCGTGTAGCAGCGCCGACTTAGCGATGTGCCCCGCAAGGCTTGTTCTGAAAGGCGTGCTCCAAGGGCGAACACCAAGGGCGAACACCAAGGGCGAACTCCAAGGGCGTGCTCCACGGGCGTGCTCCAGGGGCGTGCTCCAGGAGCGTACTCCCAGGGCGTGCTCCAAAGGCGTCCCAAGAGCGCGGTCCAAGAGCGCGGTCCAAGAGCGCGGTCCAAGAGCGCCTTCGCACAACGTCGTCGGAAGACGCCGTCAGAACACGCCGTCAGAACACGCCGTCAGAACACGTCGTCAGAACACGTCGTCAGAACACGTCGTTGGCGCACATCGTCGTCCGTCATTGGAGCACGTAGTTGGCGGCGCCGTTGGAGCACGCCTTGTCAACAGCGATTGAAATTACACACTTTCGGTGATCGAAATTGTACACGGTGGTGGGGGCGAGCCTAGCGCGCCGGGGCCTCCCGACGCGCTGAGCGCCGCGGTGTGGGTGCGCGGCTCGGCGCATCCGTGTCATGCCGAAGTGCCGCGGCGAGGTCCGCATGGTTCTTCATGCGATAGCTGTTGCCGCGGATGTTCACGAGGTGACAGTGATGGACGAGCCGGTCGATCAACGCGCTCGCCATAACCTCGTCGCCGAAGATTTCGCCCCACTCCTCGAAGCTCTTGTTTGACGTCAGTACGGTGCTCGCGCGTTCGTAGCGGCGGCTCATCAGCTGGAAGAAGAGCATCGCGCCAGTCCGGCTGATCGGCAGATACCCGATCTCATCGACGACGAGGAGACTGGGAAAGACCAGTGTCTTCAACCGGTGACTCAGCTGTCCCGCGAGGCTCGCTTCCTCGAGCGACGTGATCAGGTCGGCCAGCGTGCCATAGTAGACACGCCGTCCGCTCTGTGCCGCCGCGATGGCGAGGCTGATCGCGAGATGACTCTTGCCCACGCCGGGCGGCCCTAAGAGAATCACGTTCTCGCGTCGCTCGAGGAAGCCGAGCGTATGCAGACTCTCGACCTGCTCGCGTTTGAGCGACGGTTGAAAGGTGAAATCGAAGTCGGCGAGGGTCTTGACGGCG
>JBDSML010000131.1:0-47468 GCA_039915865.1 Gemmatimonadaceae bacterium
AGCCGCGGATGTCGCGCGCCGTGTCGACCGAGCCACGCTCACCAGCCACGGTGGAGAAGCGCACGAATACCGGCGTCTGCTTGCCGGCTTCCCGGAATGGTGCGGCGCGGGTGAACTCGGTGAGTGGAGCGTAGCACTCGAAGTAGCCGTGCGCGCCCGAGCCGCGCGCGTGCACGATGCGCTCGGGAATGCGCTCGTGATCGAAGTGGGTGATCTTCTCGCGAAGGATAAAGTCTTCCAGCAGGGTCGGTCCGCGCAGACCCGCCTTGAGCGAATTCTGGTTGTCACCGATCTGGACGCCCTGATTGGTCGTGAGCATCTGCCCTGCGTTATCGACGCGGGTGCGGTCGAGCTGATCGCTCTTGGCGGAAACGTTGGCTTCGCTGACGGTACTCGATCCGACGATCGGCGACGCGGGCTCGACGGAGAATCCCTCGGGAGGCAGGACCGCATTGTCGCGGCCGAATTCGCCAGGCGTATTCGAGTTGTACGGCACCGCGGCGACGAGCGCTTCGGTGTCGGCAGCCTTCTGCGCGAGCACGTCGTTCGCCGGAGAGGGAGCCTTCGTCTTCTTCTTCTTGGCAGCCATGGATTGAGAGATGGTTGGGGGCGAAGCGTGAGAGTCGTGCTGTCACTCCCGATCGAATGACAGCGACACTTTGCCCGCGTCAAGCGCATAAAGCGGGCGCGGCAAACTCTCGCTAGCGCTCGCTGCGTGCATCGAGCACTGCGCGAAACCCCTCCCGCATGCTTGGGTACTCGGGCCTCCACCCACTCGCATCCTTCAGCGCACGATTCGAGACGCGCACTGACCGCGCGATCGTCTCGCCCAGCGACCCGCCGAGCTTCGCCATCCACGACGGAAGAAACCTCGGCGCTCTCACACCGAGCATGTCCGACAACGCAGCGCCCAGCGCCTCGCGAGTCATGGGCTCGTCGTCCACGACATTGTAGGTGCCCGCCGGAACGTCGAGCGCCGCGACCACCGCACCTGCCGCATCGTGGTGCGTCACCATCGAGACGTAACTCTCGCGCTTGCCGAGCACGGGCATCCATCCGCGCTTCACTGCCGCGACCATTGTCTCGCTGAATGAATCGCCCGGACCGTAGAACAGCGCAAAGCGGAGGATGACCGCCGTTCCGCCCAGTTGCCCAAAGCGGTGCGCCGACGCCTCGGCGTCCAGCACGCTTCGGTTGTAGTGCGCGGGCTCCACGCGTGAAGACTCGACGATCCATTGCTTGCCGGCATCGGCGTAGAGAGGCGCGAACGATTCCTGGACGAACCGCCTTACCCCGGCGCGAGTCGCAGCGTGCGTCAGCGCGCGCGATGCGTCGCGGCGGACGTGCGTCATCTCCTTCCACGCACCCGGCAGGAACATCCGATTCTGGCTCGGCACCTTGGTCGCGAGATTCACCGCGACATCGTGCCCTTGCATGGCGCGCTCGGCCGCCGCCGAGTCGAAGATGTCGAGCGCCACGACCTCGACGCCCGGCTCGCGCAGCGCCGCCAGCCGCGCCGACGGACGACCTGCCGCCGTGACCGAATGTCCGCGCGCCAGCAGCGCGGGGATGACACGCTGGCCGATGACGCCGCTGGCGCCGGTGATGAACACGTTCATGCTGCCTTAGACGCGCAATCCTGAGTGATGTGACAGCCGTCTCACATTTGGCAGGTGGCGCCTCGCTCCGGCATGCTGCAAACTGAATGCTCACATCCTGGCCCGGGAGGTCACGATGGCGAACAAGAACGCAGTCGTTGCACTCGTCCTCCGCATCGATCCGCCACTCGATCGCCCAACGGACGACCGCGGCTACACCATCGAGCTCGACGGCGACCGACGCGCCCGCATCGAGCCTGGCGACACGAACGCCGGCGGGCTCGCACGCATTCTCGACGGACTCCGCCAACTGCGACGTCCGGTCTACCTCGAGCTCGACCCGGGCACGTCGGCGATCACGCGGCTCCTCATTCCGCATGTCACTCGCGTCGCCGGCATCAAGCCGATCGACACTGGCGTGCTCGGTGTGGAGCTCGAGCTGTCGCACGCCCGACACCTGTTGCGACGCACATCGGACGACGTCGCCGAGATCGAGAAGGCGCTGCGCGAGGCGATTCGCACGCGGACGCCCGTCGTCGTCACGGAGACGGACGCGCACGAGATCATCGATGTCCGACCCTACACGCCGATTCCCGGGGAGGAGTTACCGCATTTCCCTCGGCCTGAGTTTCCGGCGCGTGTGCCGTGGTCGATCGACTGGATCAGGTATCACTGGTGGCGCCTGTGGTGCTGGCGCTGGTGGCCGTGGTGGTGGTTCCGCTGTCTCTCCATCAAACGCGCGCAACAGGTGTTCGACGCGATGAGCGCGACGAGCTGCAATCCGCTCACGGTTCCCGTGCCCTGCATTCCCTTCCTCTATCCCGACGACGGCTGTTGGGGCCGCGCGAGTGAGATGTGTCGCCTCATGATCAACATGGGCCTCTCGCCACGCAAAGTGTGGATCCAGGGGAGTCTCCACGTGGGCACGAAGAACAATCCCAACTGTGAGGTGTTCTGGGGCTGGCACGTTGCGCCGACCTTGTGCGTCCGCGGACCGAAGTTCTTCCAGTCGCAACAGATGGTGATCGACCCCTCGCTCTTCACTACTCCCGTTTCCCAATCCACATGGAAGGGCGTGCAGGGCGACCCGGGCGCGTCGCTGACGCCGAGTGCGGCGTCGATCTTTTATCTGTGGGGCAACGTCACGGATCCCGGCTACGTGCAGACCAATCAGGTGTTGGCCACATACCGTCTCCAGCTGCAGAACCGCTCACTCGGGCCATCAGGGCCGCCGCCGTACGCGAACTGTCCATAGGAGAAGCAGGTCCCTCGACTTTGCTCGGGACGACATTCTGATAGGTGTCGTCCCGACAAGCCGCGTAGCGCGACGACGGACCTGCTCTTCTGGTCTCCGAGAATCGGCGGACACCTCTCGCCCTTCACCGACTCAATTCCTCAACTCTTCAATTCTAGCCATCGGTTTCGCCGGCAGATCAACAACCGGCTTGAATCGAAGAATTGAAGAATCAGGGAATGAGCAACAAGAGCAGGTCCTGCGACTTTGCTCGGGACCTGCTCTTCTGGTCTCCGAGCATCGGCGCGAAGCCTCTCGCTCTTCGCCGAATCAATTCCTCAATCAACATGAAGTTTTTTTCGGATGTCCGACTTTCGCCGGGAATTACGCATGTCTGAGTAACGGGGCCGACCAGCCTCGGAAGACCCCCCCTCGGACCGGATGTCGTCATGCACCGGACAACTCGGCTGACCCTCCTCGGCAGAGTCCTCGTGACTCTGCCGCTGGCCGCCTGCGTCGATCGCCCAACGGCCGCCCCCCTCACGGCCCCCGACGTCGCCGCCGCCGGGCTCATTCCACTCAAGGGCAACGGCATCACCAGCACCACGGCGGCTCTCGTCCGCACGCTTGCGGCAGGCCGTGGTATCACCGCGATGCCACAGCCCGTTCATGTGCGGCCGGAACTCGCACGACTGGGACAGGCACTCACCTTCGATCCCATCCTCAGCGGCAACCGCAACATCTCCTGCGGCACCTGTCACCTGCCCGCCTTCGGAACGGGCGACGGAAAGAGCCTGTCCATCGGTCAGGGCGGCACGGACGTGGGACCATCGCGCTCGCATCCGCAGGGTGTCTTCATCCCGCGCAACGCGCCGCCGCTGTTCAACCTCAGCGCGATGAAGCACCTCTTCTGGGACGGACGCATCGCGGCCAATGGCCACGACTTCGTCACCCCGGCGGGAACGCAGGTCTCCCCTGCCATGAAGCGCGTGTTCGAATTCGGTGCCATCTCGGCGATCGGCATGTTTCCCGTGACCAACCGCGCCGAGATGCGCGGTGGATCGGGCAACAACGAGCTCGCCGACATCGACGACGCGGACTTGCCCGGCATCTGGTCGGGATTGATGGCGCGACTTGGCGCCATTCCAGAGTATCGCCGTCTGTTCGAGAAGGCCTACCCGGGTACGAAGTTCAGCGACATGAGCTTCGCACATGCGTCGAACGCGATCGGCGGATTCGTCATCAACGCCTACTCACTCGCCAACTCACCGTGGGACCAGTTCCTCGCCGGTAACGACTACGCGCTCACCTCCAGGCAGCTCGAGGGTGCGAAGACGTTCCTCACGCTCAAGTGCTCGCTCTGCCACAACGGCGCCGCGCTGAGCGACGACCAGTTCCATAATGTCGCCGTCGCACAGGTGGGCCCTGGCGAAGGCAATGGCGACGGTGGACGCGACGACTTCGGCCGCATGAACGTGACGGGCAACCCCGACGATCGCTATCGGTTCCGCACCACACCCCTCCGCAACGTCGAGCTCACGGCGCCATATGGCCACGACGGCTCCATCGTCTCACTCAAGGGCTTCGTCGAGCACTACAGCGAGTCCGACCTCAAGCTGCTCGCCTTCGATCCATTCGAGCTGGAACCAGCGCTGAGAAACACGGTTCGCAACAACCGCGCAGCAATCATCGCGGCGCGCGACACCATCATCCTCGGCGTCGTGATTCCACCGGAGCTCGTGAACAAGCTGATGGACTACATGACAGCGCTCACCGACGATGCAGCACGCGACCTGCGCCACACCATACCAGAGCGTGTGCCGAGCAGGCTGCCAGTCGATCGCCCGCGCTGAATCGCGACTACGACCGCTTCCTCAACGCGAGGCGCGCTTCCTTCGCCAGCTGTGGCTGTCCGCGCTCCTTGTCGAGTACGAGAGACGCTTCGCGCAGCAGCGAATCCGACCTCGCCGCCTGACCGGACGCGGCGAGGTTGATCCCGAGCGCCAACCTGGCCTCGGCGGTGCGCCAGTGTTGTTCGCCGAATTGCCGTCGCGTCATCGCGAGGGCTCGCTCCAGCATCACACGAGCGCTGTCCGTCTTGCCGCGCGTCGTCAGCAATCGCCCGAGTCCGATCTCAAGGTTGATGTACGGTCCGCGTTGCTTCACCGAGTCGATCCTCTGCTCGGTCGCGCGAAAGATCTGCTCTGCCTCCGTGAGGTTGCCGCTCTCGCGCAATGCCTTCGCGAGGTTGATGCTGAGGACCGCGTAGCTGTTGTGCTGTTCGCCGACGAGGCGACCGTACATCGCCAGCGACTGGCGAAAGTACGGCACGGCGCCCGCAGGATCGCCGCTCAACTGATGCACGCTGCCGATGTTGTTCAGGTTGAGCGCGATGGAGTTGTGTTCCGCACCGAACAGCGCGCGGTTGACGTCGAGCGCCTGGCGCGCGAGACGCTCCGCCTCGACGAAGTCGCCCTTCAGGCGCAGGATGCTCGACAGGTTGTCGAGGCTCGCCGCGACATAGCCGTGCTGCTCGCCGAAGATCTGCCGGTCGAGTGCCAGTGCCTCGCGGGCGAGCTTTTCGGCTTCGTCGAGCTCTCCTTTGTCGCGCGACAGGATGTTCGCGAGGTTGTTGAGGTTCACCGTCACGCTCGGGTGCACATTGCCGAGCGACTTGCGCTTGGCGGCGAGCGCGCGTCGGTAGAGCGCGACGGATTCGTCCACGTGGCCGCCCTGCAATTGCTTGAGCTGGGCGAGATTGTGGACGACGGTGGCCGTGAGCGGATGATCCTCGCCGAGCCGGCGCTGCATGATCGCGAGCGCTGTGCGGTAGAGTGGCTCGGCATCATCGTACTTGCCCATCTGCCAGTACAACAAACCCAACTGATTGGCGCTGTTGGCCACGGCGACGCTGCTGTCGCCCTGCACGGCACGGCGGATGGTGAGCGCTTCGCGGAACGCCACGAGCGCGCTGTCGAAGTCATTGCGCTCCTGAAACAGGTTGCCGAGATGATCGAGCGACAATGCGACGGACGTGTCTCGATTGCCGAGCAGTGCGCGTCGTTGCGCCAGCGCATCGCGCAGCAGTGGCTCGGCCTTGTCGAACTGATCCTGCTTCGTCAGCACTTCACCCAGCTGATCTTCCGCCTCGGCCACCTCGAGATGCCACGGACCGTGCAAGGCGCGGCGCTGCTCGAGGGAGCGCTGAAGGACGAGCGCTGCCTTGTCGTACAGTCCGAGGTTGCCATAGACATGACCGATGACGCCACGCAACGTGGCCTGTACGTCGGGCTCGCCGGTGAGCACCGAGTCGATGCGGTTCGATCCGCGATCGAGGATCGCGCGCGCGGTGAGGTCGCCGAGCGTCTTGTCGGGCGGCGCGTAGGGGTCAGCGACGTCGAAGACGCTCACGAGATATTGCTCGACAGCCGTCGCCCTGTGCGCTTCGGCTTCCGCGCGTCCGCGGAGTGATCGCTCACGCCACGCTGCGCCGGTGAGGAAGACGAGCATCGCGGCAGCCAGTGCAACACTGCCACGATGCCGTCGGACGAATTTGCGCAGCCGGTAGAACGTCCTGTCCGGCGCGGCGAGCACGGGACGACCATCGCGAAAGCGCTGGATGTCGTCGACCATCGCGGACGCGGAGGCATAGCGCCGCTCCGGCTCCTTGCTCAGTCCCTTGAGGACGATCGCATCGACTTCTTTTTGGCTCGAAGCCGCGAGCCTGCCCATCGGCGAACCCGCCTCCGCGGTCGACGACGGAGGTTGCGGGTCCGTGAAGAGGATGGCTTCCTCGAACTGGCGCAGGCTCGTGCGCTGGCGGCCGAAGGGCAGCCGGCCCGATGTGAGTTGGTAGAGCACAGCGGCGAGCTGGTAGACGTCGGTGAGCGTGGTGACAGGCTCGCCGCGAACCTGCTCGGGCGCCGCGTACTCGGGCGTCATCCAGCGTTGGCCGGCGCGCGTCTGCAACTCTGGAGATGCGGCGCTGTCGTCGAGCAGCTTGGCGAGACCGAAGTCGAGCAGCTTCACGATGCCGTCGTTCGTCACGAAGACGTTCGACGGCTTGAGGTCGCGATGGACGACGAGATTGTTGTGCGCGTGCTGCGTGGCGTTCGCGACGGTCTGGAACAGCGCGAGCCGCTCCGCGATGCCGAGCGAGTGCTCATCGCACCACGTATCGATCGGCTTTCCGTCCACGAACTCGAGGACGAGATACGGAAGGCCGTCGTCCGTCACGCCGCCGTCGAGCAGTCGCGCGATGTTCGGGTGATTCAGCGTCGCAAGGATCTGCCGCTCGGCGCGGAAGCGATGCTGGTCCACGTCCGAGTCGAGATTGGACCGGAGCAGCTTGATCGCGACCTTCTGGGCGAACTCGCCATCGGCGCGCTCGGCGAGGAAGACGAGCGACATTCCGCCTCGACCGATCTCGCGCACGAGCCGATAGGCGCCGACGCGGCGCGCCTCTGGACGATCGTTGCCGTCCTTGGCTTCGGCGATGAGCGCGGCGGCCGACGCCGCTGGAGGCGACGTGAGATACCGTTCCGCGGCGCCGGTGCGCGCGAGGAGATCCTCGATCTCGCGGCGCAGCGCATCGTCGTCGGCACAGTGTTCGTCGAGCAGCGAAGGCCATTGCGCGGGGTCGCGCGTGAGCACGGCGTCGAGCACACTTTCGACGCGGTGCCAGTGATTTCCGTCCTTCATGCGCGATCGAGCTCCCGCAGCAGAAATATTCGCGCCTTCAGCCAATCACGTCCGACCGTGCGCACGGAGACGCCGAGTATGCCCGCGACGTCCTCTTCCGACAGGCCGGCGAAGAAACGTAGCTCGACGATTTGCCGCAGCCGCGGATCGACGGCGTCGAGTCGTTCGAGTGCGGCGTCGAGCTCGATGATTTCGTCCAGCTCGAACTCGATGGCGGCGCTCGATTCACGGAGCGTGACCGGTGATTGGTCTCCGCCGCGCTTGTCGGCCTGGCGCCGGCGCGCGAAGTCGACAAGCACCTGTCGCATCGCGCGCGATGCTGCGCCGAAAAAGTGGGCGCGGCCTTCCCACGAACTGTCGGCGTTTCCGCGCAGCTTGAGAAATGCCTCGTGGACGAGCTCGGTGGTACAGAGCGTCGAAGGCGCATCGGTGGCAAACCGATGATGCCGCGCCAGCCGTTTGAGCTCGTCGTATACGAGCGGGAACAGCTCGCCCGTTTCGTCATGACCAGACGGGGGCTCATGGGAGGTCACGCGTTCATTTATCGTGCACACCGGGGATGCGCAAGGTTGCGGTCGCCGCACGCGGCTCACTTGGCTAACTTCGCGTGCATGATCCCTCTATTCGAGACGTCGCGGCGTCGCGCTGTCATTGTGACGGCGATCACACTTTTCGCATTCGCCGATCGCGTGCACGCCCAGTCGATTCACCGTGTCGCCGACTCGCTCATGGCGGCGTATGCGTCCCCTGAAGGACCGGGCGCGAGCCTGCTCGTCGTCCATGACGGCCGGGTGGAGTACATGAAGGGCTATGGAATGGCGGCGGTGGATACGCGCATTCCCGTCGGCGCGGGGACGAACTTTCGACTGGCGTCGCTGTCGAAGCAGTTCACGGCGACGGCGATCATGCTGCTGAAGTCGGACGGCAAGCTGCGCTACGACGACGACATCACGACGATCCTGCCGAACCTGCCGTCGTTCGCGCACGGCGTCACGGTGCGGAACCTGTTGAACCACACGAGCGGACTTCCCGACTACGAGGACTTCGTTCCCGATACGCAGACGGCACAGGTACATGATGCCGACATCCCCACGCTGATTGCGCGCGCGGCGGCGGCGAAGTTCGCTGCCGGAACCAGGTACGACTACAGCAACACCGGCTACGGGCTGCTCGCGCTGATCGTCGAGAAGGTGTCGGGCAAGCGGTACGCCGACGTCCTGCACGATCGCATCTTCCGGCCACTCGCGATGACGAACACCGTCGCGTTCGAGGATGGCCGGTCAGTGGTCGCGCAACGGGCGTATGGCCACAATGTGGGGCAGTACGGCATTCGCCGCACCGACCAGAGCAACACGAGCGCCGTACTCGGCGATGGTGGCGTCTATTCGTCGGTGATCGACCTGGCGAAGTGGGATCGCGCGCTCGAGCAGCACACACTGGTGAATGCGGCGGAGCAGCAGATCGCGTGGACGCCGCCAGCGTTGCCGAATGGTGCGAAGACGGAGTACGGATTCGGCTGGTTCGTGGATCGCGACCATGGGACGATGCGGCTTCGGCATCATGGTGAGAGTCGCGGGTTCACGAATGGGATCATTCGCTATCCGGAGAAGCGGTTGACGGTGATCATCCTGACGAATCGCAGCGGTGGTGCGCCGTGGGACATCGCGCAGAAGATTGCCGAATCGTATTTGGATCCGTCCGGTGTTGCTCCTTCCCCTGCATGGCGTCCCCAGTAAGGAACAGCAATAGCAGGAAAGGCCTCTTACCGCTTTCCTCTACGTGAACGTTTGAAGTGACCCGCAATTTCCTCTACGCGATCCCCTTGGGCTTACTTGGCTTCACGAACACCGGCGGCACGCCGAGTTGAATCAGCAGCTTGTTGATCGTCCCGATCTCGCTCGCCTCGATCTGCTGCAGCGCCCGGATCTGCACGTCCACCTTGCCGCCGAGATCCGTGAAGATCTCCCCATGCTGCTTCGTCGGCGCGGCATCGGCGCTCTGCACCTGATCCGCCAGCGTGAGCATCATGTTGTACAGCCGGATGGGAAAGTGCAGTGTGGACTGGTCGGCGTGGTTGTACCAGTCGACCAATTCCGTCCGTACGATTTCGAGCTTGTCGCGCACCGGCTTCGTCGCATTCTTCAGGCTCGACGCATACGACTCGTCCTTCGTCTGTTCGACGCGCTTGTCGATCTGCTCCTGCAACTCCTCGATGCGGTTGAACGCCTCGCTGATCTCCGTGATCTTGTCGCGC
Organism: Gemmatimonadaceae bacterium; assembly: GCA_039915865.1. GTDB lineage: Bacteria > Gemmatimonadota > Gemmatimonadetes > Gemmatimonadales > Gemmatimonadaceae > AG11. The sequence continues at coordinate 9,788 of JBDSML010000131.1, forward strand.
ACCTTGATCGCGAGGTCGAAACTCTTCTGCAGGTCGGCCGTCGCGACCTGAATGCGGGGATCCTCGATGATCGTGAGTGGGCGCGACATCGTATCCCGTCCGACGATCAGCCGGACGACGTACTCGCCCGGCACCGCCTTGGGTCCGGCGAGCGTGCCCTCGTCGTTGACGACCGTCTTGAGCCCGGTCGCATCCGGATAGCGGAGATCCCAGACGAAGCGATTCGTACCGGCGCGCGCGCGGACGATCGAGTCCGCCGGCACGTAGGCCAGCGAATCACGCGGTGGCTTCTCGGCGATCACCACGCCAGTGTCGACCTGCGCGGTGGCGCGCGCACCCAGCGCCTTCGTCGTCACGTTCGCTTTCGCGGAGTCGGCCTTCGTCGAATCCTTCCTCGTCGAATCTGCGGCGTTGGCGGCACTGTTGAACGACCGAATGACGGCGCCCGCCCTGTCGACGAACTGCAGCGTCACCTTCTGCGTCGTCGAATCCTTCAGGTAGAAATCCACCACCGCGCCATCGGGCGGATTCTCGCCCGATTGCGTTGTGAGACCGTGTCCGCCCGCAAAGCGAATCGCCTTCGCGGGTGCAAACAGGTGCGCCGACTTGCGCGTCACGCTGTCAGCCATCTGTCGTAGCGGCGTGAGGTCGTCGAGCACCCAGAACGATCGCCCATGCGTCGCCGCGATGAGGTCGTTGTCCTTCACGGCGAGGTCGCGCACGCTGACGCGCGGAAGGTTGAGCTGCAATGGTTCCCAGCTCACGCCGTCGTTCATCGACACGTACACGCCGGTTTCCGTCGCTGCATAGAGCAGCCCACGGCGCGTGTTGTCCTCACGGATCGAACGCGTATACGCGCCGACCGGAATACCGGCATCGATGCGCGACCACGTCCTGCCGTAGTCGCTCGTCCTGTAGAGGTACGGCCGGAAGTCGTCGAGCTGGTAGCGCGTCGCCGACATGTACGCGACGGCGGGATCGTATCGTGACGGCTCGATGCCGTTCACCCGCGTGTGCTTCACCATTGCCTTCGGGGTCACCTCGGTCCAGCTCTTCCCGCCATCGCGCGTGAGGTGCACGCGACCATCATCGGTGCCCGCCCACAGCTGCCCTTTCGTCGACGGCGACTCGGCGAGCGCATACACCGTCGCATACCACTCCGTGCCCGTCATGTCGCCGTGGACGTCGCCGCCGCTGCGGCCGAGTGTCGTGGTGTCGGCGTAGCTCAGGTCGGGAGAGAGTTTCTCCCACGAGCTGCCTTCGTCGTTCGACCGCCAGACATTCTGTGAGGCGACGTAGAGCGTGCGCGGATCGTGTGGCGAGAGCAGCACCGGGAACGTCCACTGGAAGCGATTCGGAACGTCCTTCGCCGCCAGGCCGTCGTAGTTGCTCAGCCAGACGGAGATGTCGCGGTTCTGGCCCGTGCGCTTGTCATACCGGCCGATGATGCCGGTATAGCAGCCGCCGTAGGTGATGTCGGGGTTGCGCGGATCCACGGCGATGTGCGCATTCTCGCAGCCGGCGACGGGCCACCAATCGCGTTCGCCGATGGTGCCGTGATCCGATCGCGAGGCGATGGAAACGGTGGAATTGTCCTGCTGTGCGCCATAGATGCGGTATGGCCACTGGTTGTCGGTGATGACGTGATAGAACTGCGCCGTCGGCTGGTTCATGATCGACGACCACGTCTTGCCGCCGTCCTGCGACACCGTCGCGCCGCCGTCATTGCCGTTGATCAGCCGGTTCGGATCCTTCGGATCGACCCACATGGTATGCGTGTCACCATGCGGCACACGGATCCGCGAGAAGGTCTTCCCGGCATCGATCGACTTCCACACGGTGAGGTTCATGACGTACAGCGTGTTTTCGTTCGTTGGATCGGCGGTCACCTTCGAGTAGTAGAAGGGACGGATCTGGAACTTCTGGTCACCGTTGACGCGATCCCACGTGTCGCCGCCGTCATCCGAGCGGAAGATTCCCCCGGAGGTGTCCTTCGCCTCGACGCTCGCATAGATCCGCTGCGGATTCGCCGGCGACACGGCGACGCCGATCTTCCCGATCAGCGTCTTCGGCATACCCTCGTTGTGGGTGATCTCGGTCCAGCTATCGCCGCCATCGGTGGACTTCCATAGCCCGCTGCGCCCGCTGCCGGACTCCATGCCCCACGGAAAACGCTGGAACTTCCACATCGCCGCGAAGAGCACGCGGGGGTTCGTCGGGTCAAGCGAGAGATCGGTCGCGCCGGTGGAATCGTTGAGAAAGAGGATGCGCTTCCACGACTTGCCGCCGTCCGTCGTGCGGAACACGCCGCGCTCCGTGTTCGGCCCGAACGCGTGCCCCATGGCGGCGACGTACGCCCGATCCGGATCCCGGGGATCGATGCGAATCGCCGTGATGGTGTGCGAGTTGGAGAGGCCGAGGTGTCGCCAGGTCGCTCCGCCGTCAGTCGTACGATAGACGCCGTTGCCGTAGGTGAGGTCCTCCCGCAGCTCGGATTCGCCACCGCCCACGTAGATGACATTCGGATCGGACGGCGCGACGGAGATTGCGCCCACCGACGAGATGTCGGTCTTGCCATCCGTGATGTTGTCCCACGTCGCGCCCGCATTGGCTGTCTTCCACACCCCGCCATTCACGGCACCGAAGTAGTAGACGAGCGGCTTCGTGGGATCGCCGGCCACGGCATCCGCGCGGCCGCCGCGGAACGGCCCGATGTTCCGCCACCGCAGCGCCTTGAAGTTGCGCGACGTCAGCGACGCGTCGGAGTAGAGCTTTGGGTTGTAGGCACCGCTTGCTGGCGCCGGCTCCGGCACTCGGCGCTGCGCCGCGAGCGTGGCTGGCAGTGCGAGGACGATCAGCGAGGTACGAACGAGGCGAGCACGACGCATGGCTGGAACTCTCGGCGGGTGGCGGGCGTAGTTGGGCGAAGTTATCAGTCCTTCGCGCATATTGTCATCACCTCTTCCATTTTCAGCGATTCTTGATGCAGCACGCTGTTCGCACATGACGATCGAACGCCTCAGTCCTGCGCTGGCCAAGCCATGAACACCCCGCAGCCAAGGAACCCACTCCACGGCGTCACCCTCGAGACCATCCTCGAGCGGCTCGTCGCGCGCTACGGCTGGCCCGCGCTCGCCAACATCGTCGACATCAACTGCTTCAAGACCGACCCGAGCATCAAGTCGTCGCTCAAGTTCCTCCGCAAGACGCCATGGGCGCGCACCAAGGTCGAGAACTTCTACGTCACGGTCTTCAGCGAGCCGGTCGAGTAGCGGGGCGGCATGCTCCTCCCGCTGCTTCTCTTCGCACAACTCGCGGCCGGCGATTCCACCTACTCCTCGGACGCGCTGCGCGCGCTCGTCGCTCGCGCCACCGTCGCGAACCACGCGCCGCCCCCTTCTTTCCTCGGCTATCGCGCCCACGTCGAGAGCGAGATGTCGCTGCTGCTGCGCGATACCCTCGGCCGCGAACGCGCGGCGCAGCTCGAGCAGCTGGCGTCGTCGGTTCAATGGCAGCGCGGTGGTGAATACGAGATGCACGTCGTCGGCTATCGTGCCCAGGGACTCGGCTCGCCGATCTCGACGCTCTCGTTCATCCGCGGCTGGACGGAGCCGTCCCTCTTCGGCGAACGCCTTCGACTCGGCGCACTGGTCGTTGGCGACAGCGTGCGACGCGACAGTACGCGCACCGACACCATCGTCGTCGTGCATCCGTTCGCGAGCGATCGCGACCGGTTCTACCGTTTCTCCGGCGGCGACACAGTCACGGTGCTCCGATCAGGCACGCGCTCCATTTCGGTCGTCCGCATTCACGTCACGCCATGGCTGCGCGACTCCACTCGGCTCGGCGCCTTCGACGGCGAGATCGACCTCGACGCGGAGCGCGGCCAGATCGTGCGCATGCGCGGACGATTCGTCGTCGCCGGTCCGCCGAGGAAGGGACGACGACCCCTCATGACGCGCATGCCCGGACTGCTCGGCGTCGCCTACGGCGAGTTCGTGAACACTGAAGTGAATGGCCGATACTGGCTGCCCGCGTTTCAGCGTTCGGAATTCCAGTCGACGTTCGCGTTGATGGGCCACACGCGCGCCGTGATGCGCATTCTGTCGACGTTCAGCAACTATGCGGTCGAGGAGACGAACGGCGCGTTCACTCCCGTTGCGGACACCGACCGCATTCCGCATCGCACGACGTGGGCGCCATCCGACAGCATCAGCCGCTTCAGCGCGTGGAACACCCAGCTCGGCGACGCCACGAACGGCGTGACTGCCAATGACTTCGACGACCTCGCACCTGACGCCTGGAAGAGCGCAGGTGCGCCTCGGCTCGACTTCGTGCCGACCAACATCGACAACTATGTACGCTTCAATCGCGTCGAAGGGTTGTACACGGGCATGGAGGCAAATCTCCATATGCGGAGTCTCGTACCCGGACTCTCCATGGGCGCAGTTGGCGGCATCGCATGGTCGGAGAAGACGGCGCGCGGCGGTGCACATGTCTCGCTGCAGCGCAATCAGTGGACATATGGACTCCGCGCCGAGCGTACGCTGCCGACGACGAACGACTTCATTCGCCCGTTCGAGCCGCAGGGTGGCGGAATCGCCGCGCTCCTCGGCTCCGTTGACGACTTCGACTACGTGGACCGCCGAGTTGCGCTGATCTCTGCGACGCGTGTCGTGGGATCGGTGGAGTCAGCGCTGATCACTGCCCAGTTGGGCGTGGGTGACGATCGCACTGAACGTGCGCGGTTGCAGCGTGGGCTATTCGGCAGCGACGACTTTCGTCCCAACCGCGGTGTGAGCGAAGGCTCGTACGCGCTCGGCATCGTGGACGTCGAGCTGCATCCGGGAATTTCTGGCGACTTCGTGCAGCCTGGCGTCGGTGCGACGCTGCATCTGGAAGCCGGTCGCGGCGGCATCGACTGGCGGCGTGTAGAGCTCACGCTTTCGGGCCGAAAATACTACGGACCCATCTCGCTCTCGGCGGAAGCGCAGGGAGGTGCCGTGTTCAGCTCGGTGATTCCTTCCCAGCAACTGTTCGAGCTCGGCGGAAGTGCTGGGCTGTCAGGGTACGAATACAAGGAGTTCGTCGGCGATCGCGCCGCGCTGTTCCGCAGCTACGCGAGCTATCAGTTTCCGCTGTGGCGTGCGCCGATTCGGGTGAAGAACTTCTTCGTTCCAGGCTTGTCGCCCGGGTTCGCGGTTGGTCTGCAGGGCGGTTGGACGGGACTCTCGTCCAACGCAGGGCGGGTTGCCGCGCGTAATCTCGGTGCGCTCCCGGTTCCCGTCGTAAGCGACGGCATTCGGGCGACGATCGGACTTGGGGCCACGCTGTTCAATGGATCGGTGCACATCGGCGCCGCGCGACCCATCGATCAACCTGCACCGTGGAAGCTTGCCATCGGCGTGGGTCCGCTGTTCTAGCCGGCGTGCTGCGCCACTCCTACAATGGAAGTCATGCGTATTCGTCTCCTGTTCTTGCTGCTCTTCGCTATCCCGGATTTCTGCGCGCCACGGCGACGGCGGTCGTCGACGGAGCGAACTACACCGGCATGGCCACTGCAGGCTTCACTCCCGAGAAGATCACGCCGTCTGTCACCATGCCCGACGACTTCCAGCAATTCTGGGCGAAGTCCATCGCCGATGCGCACGCACGCCGCTCGCACCGATCATGACGCGGCTGCCGCAATACTCGACGCCGGACGTCGACGCGTATCACATCTCCTTTCAGAACCAGCGCGCCGGCAGCCGCATCTACGGCATGCTCGCGATGCCCAGCAAGCCCGGCAAGTATCCAGTGATGCTCGTGGTGCCCGGCGCTGGCGTGCGCCCGTGTTTCCCCGGCGATTTTCTCTTCTCCCTACCGCAGGCCGACAGCGCGCACTACGCCGGGCAGGGCGGCAGCCAGGGCGGTGGCCTCTCGATCATCGTCGGCGCACTCGACCCACGTCAAGGCGATCGGCGTCGTGCATCCCGCCATGTCCGATCAATTCGGCTACTTCCATGACATCCTGGCGGTTGGCCGCACATGTTCCAGGACACGCTGCACGTGAGCGCATTGAAGGAGAAGAAGGAGACCATCCGCTATGACGACATCATCAACTTCGCGCGGCTGCTCAAGGTGCCGGGCTTCTACACGTGGGGCTTCAATGACAACACCGTTCCGCCAACGTCCTCGTTCGCGACGTACAACACCGTGACCGCGCCCAAGAAAAAAATGCTCTTTCCCGAGACCGGCCATTTTCTCGTGCAACCGCAGCGAGACGCACTCGACGCATTCCTCCTCGACGCACTCGGCGTCACCACACCATGAAGAACGTCGATCGCCGGACCTTCCTCGCCACGACGGGCACCGCACTGGCCGCAGTGGCCTGTGCGCCGAGTGCGATGGCACGAAGCGCCGATCATGACCTCGTCATCCGCGGCGGCACCGTGTTCGACGGAATGGGCACGCAAGGTCGCGAGATGGATGTCGCGGTCGCCTCGGGACGCATCGTCGAAGTCGGACCGCGCATCAGCGCGCGTGGTCGAGAGGAGATCGACGCGAAGGGTCTCGCCGTTGCGCCGGGATTCGTCGACATCCACTCCCACGGCGACGGAAACCTCAGCGACGATCCGCGCGACGAGTCGGTGATCCGGCAGGGCATCACGACGATCGTCGTCGGCGCCGACGGAAGCTCGCGCGCGACGGGCGCTGAGGACAGGACGTTCGCGACGTACTTCGACGGACTGGATCGGCTGCATGCCGGCCCGAACGTCGCGTCGATGGTCGGGCTGGGATCGGTGCGTGGCGCCGTCGTTGGCGACAAGGACCGGCCTGCGACGGCCGACGAGCTTCGCCGCATGACGGCGATGGTCGAGCGCGCGCTCGCGGATGGCGCGTGCGGTGCGTCATCCGGGCTCGAATACACGCCGGGCGCATTTGCGTCGACCGAGGAGCTCATCACGCTCTGTCGTCCGCTCGCGAGTCGCCGGCTGCCGTATGCGACGCACATGCGCAACGAGGACGATCGCCTGCTCGAGTCGATCGATGAGTCATTGGCGGTCGCGAGAGGCGCCGGCTGTCCGCTGCAGGTGTCGCACCTCAAGACGCAGGGTCCGCGCAACTGGCCCAAACTCGACGTCGTATTCAAGCGGTTCGCCGACGCACGTGCCGCCGGCGTGGATGCAGCGTTCGACTGGTATCCGTACGTCGCGTATTCCACCGGACTCACGAATCTCTTTCCCGTCTGGAGTCGCGACGGCGGCACCGAAGGCTTCTTCGCCAGGCTCAATGACACGAGCGTCGCGCCACGCATCAAGCAGGAGGCGCTCGCGAAGGTCGAGCTCATCGGTGGCTGGGACAACGTGCAGATCTCGTCGGTGCGAGCAGTCGAGGATCGTGACGCCGAGGGCAAGCGGCTTGGCTCGTACGCGAAGGCGCGTGGCGTCGATCCGTACGAATACACACTCGGCCTGCTCAAGCGCAGCAACGCGAACGTCGGCATGCTCGGCTTTGCCATGAGCGAGGAGAGTCTCGATCGGATTCTCGCGCATCCGCTGGCGATGGTCTGCTCGGACGGCGGTGGCTTTGCGATCGACGGACCGACGCGTCGCGGCAGCCCGCACCCACGCGGCATCGGCGCGTTCCCGCGCGTGCTCGGTCGTTACGTGCGCGAGCGCAAGGCGGTGACGCTGCCGGATGCCATCATGAAGATGACGTCGCGCTCGGCGGCGCGCGTCCGACTTGCCGATCGCGGCCGAGTGGCGCGTGGATTCGCTGCGGACATCACGGTGTTCGATCCGGCGCGCGTCGCGGACACAGCGACGTTCGAGTCGCCATTTCAGTATCCCGTCGGCATCAACGTGGTGATCGTGAACGGTGTGGTGGCGTTGCGCGATGGACAACGTGGTGCGGTGGGAACGGGTCGAGCGCTTCGGGTTCGCGCGTGAGGCGTTCCATGGCAGCGTTGCCCTGCCTGCTCCTGGCGGCATCCTGCATTCGGATCACCTCGACTACCCCGCCGAAACCAAGCGCCCTGGGAGTACGCGTTCACGAATCGGCGACCAATTCCTCCGTCGCGTTCGCAGAGATGGTGCGAGCGGCCTCGCGTGCCGACATCGTGTTCTTCGGAGAGGAACACTCCGACCCTGAGACCCACTTCGCCGAGTTCGCGCTGCTCGAGGGAATCGGGCGGGCGCGAGGGAACGTGGTTCTCTCCCTGGAGATGTTCGAGCGCGACGTGCAGCCCATGCTCGACGACTATCTCGCCGGCCGCATGAGCGAAGCGGACTTCCTCGCGAAGTCGCGTCCGTGGGATCGCTATGCGACGGACTACCGGCCGCTCGTCGTGCTTGCACGCGCACGAGGCTGGCCGGTCGTGGCAGCGAACGTGCCGCGTCTCATCGCGAGTGCGGTCGGTCGCAAGGGGCTCGCCGCGCTCGACTCGCTGCCACCGACGTCTCGCATGCTCGCCGCACTCGACAACGACTGCCCGCGCGATCGCTACTACGATCTCTTCGCCGACCAGATGAAGGGCCACACGATGCCCGATACGGGAATGGTCGGCCGCTTCTACGCCGCGCAGTGCGTCAAGGACGAGACGATGGCCGAGTCGATCGCGCGGGCACTCGCGCGCGCCGGTGATGATGCGATCGTCGTCCACTTCGACGGCTCATTTCACAGCGACTACGGGCTCGGCACCGTCGCTCGTACCTTGCGCCGGATGCCACGTGTGCGGAGCGTCATCATCACTGCCGTTCCAGTCGCCGACCCGCATGGCGCGAACGCCAGCGAGTTCGTGAAACGTGCGGACTTCGTGATCTTCACCAGGCAATAGTCGATCGTCGGCACGTTGCGTGCATTTACAACTGTTTCCTTCACCAACGAGGTACCTCAGTGGCCAAGGAAACCAGCAAGAAGGCGGCGTCGAAATCCTCGAGCACGTTGACCAGCAAGTCGACGTCGCCGAAGTCGAAGAGCTCCGCTGGCAGCGCGCTCGCACAACGAAAGTCGAACAAGACGACGTCCGGGGCCGTGGCGACAAAAGCGTCATCCACGCTGCGTGACGGACGCACGAGCACCACATCCAAGTCCGCTGCGGGAAGCGCGCTCGCACAGACGAAGAAGAAATCACGCTGAGTGCGCAGGACACGAAGAAAGAGGCGCCGGCAAGGCGCCTCTTTCTCGTTGCAGCGCGCCTTCGTCAGGTCGCTGGCGGAGCCGGGGCGATCGAGGTGATCTGCATCAGCACCACGCGCCAGGTGCCGTTCCGCTTGACGACGACCCGCTTGTGGCGCCCGCTCTGCACACCAGGCGTGGTGGGGACCGTGCCTGGCGGGAGTGAGGTGTAGTTCGTCAGGTCGTTGTCCACGTCGACCACCGCATTCCCGTCATTCAGGAAGACGATGCGGCGTATGGTGCCGTGCGTGTGACTCCCCCTGAACACGCCACCCAGCGACGCCGCGTGGTTTGCCCTGATCGCCGCCGCGCCGATCGCGAGCTTGCCGCGACCGTTGATGAACTCCGCGTCTTCGACGAAGGTCGCCGCGATCCCGTTGGCGTCGCCGGCATTCCAGGCCGCATCCCATGCCGTGATGACGGCCGTCACCCCCGCCACGTCGGCGGCGTTGAAGGGGCGGAGTCCGCTGCTCGCCTCTGGAACGAGCGATTGGCTGGACTTCGCCGACGCGGTCCGCTCGACCTCGCTCGGCGACGTCCGGTCGCACGCGCCGATCAGCAGCGCCAGGATCAATGGAGTGGCGACGGAGAATCGCGCGCCGAGATTGCCAACGATTGTGCGTGATGTTGCGGTCATGATCGGGTCCTCGAGTGTTGGTCGGCGGGCGCCGGTTGCGCCCAGTGGGAACGAGGCTCACCTTAGGCCCGAGGCCCCGACCGATCCTCGATGGATCCTCGGCTATTCCTCGACCGCGCATACTTTTCCCGATGTAGCGCTCGGGCGTAGGTGCTGATGTTCCGATTGCGGACATTGGGCGGACTGACACTGGAGCGTGACGGCGCGCCCTACTCGGGTCCGGCAACGCAGCGTCGCCGCCTCGCGCTCCTTGCACTGCTTGCCGCCGCCGATTCCGCCGTCAGCCGCGACCGGCTCATGGCGCATCTCTGGCCCGACGCGGATCCCGAACGGGCGCGCCACTCGCTCGACGACGCGCTCTCCGCGCTCCGACGCGAGCTCCAGAGCGAAACGCTCTTTCTCGGCGTCGCGAGCCTGCGCCTGAACGCCGAGGCCCTCGAGAACGACCTGGCCGACCACGCCGCCGCGCTGCGCGCCGGCGACGCGGAACGCGCCGTTGCACTCTACGGAGGCCCATTCCTCGACGGGTTCTTCGTACCGGGCGCCGGCGAGTTCGAGCGTTGGGTCGCGGCCGAGCGCGCGCGTCGGACGCAGGCGCACGCGAGGGTGCTCGATGGCCTTGCCGCCGACAGCACGGCGCGTGGTGATGTCGCGGCGGCAGTCCGCTGGTGCCAGGCGCGTGTCGGCGCGGATCCACTCGACACGGCGGCCACGGTTCGGTTGCTGGGAGCGCTGATGGCGGCAGGCAGCCAGGCCGAAGCGCTCCGCGTCGCTCGGGTACACGAGACGCTCATCCGCGAGGAGCTCGATAGCGCACCCGGTCCGGAGTGGGCCACAGTCGTCGCCAACCTGAAGGCCGAGCTCGAGCGCCCACCAAGCGCCGCACCTGGTCCCGCGCGAGAGCCGTCGCGATTGAGGCCGACGACGGTCGTCGAACCCGCAGCGAACGATGCGGCGACTAGTGATGTCGTCGTGCCGATACCGGCCGCGGCCGCGCGTCGATCCTGGAAGCGCGTCATTCCTGTGGCCGCGGGCGTGATCGCGATCGCGTTGCTCGGCTACGGGCTGTGGCGCAGTCGTGCTTCAGCTGCGACGAGTACCGCCGTCGCGGTACCAGCGCGCAGCGGTCCAGCCCGCACCTCGGTCGCGGTGCTGCCCTTCGCACGCATCGGTGGCGGGGCGACGGACGAACCGTTCGTCGACGGCCTGACGGATGAGTTGATCAGCGCGTTGGGCAAGGAATCCGGCATTCGCGTCACGGGGCGCACGTCGGCATTCGCGCTCAAGGACCGGGGCCTGAACGTCCGCACAATCGCTGACACACTGGGTGTCGGCACGGTGCTGGAGGGAAGTGTTCGTCGCGCCGGCAATCAGCTCAGGATCACCGCACAGCTGGTGAGCGCCGCCGACAACGGTGTGCTGTGGGCGGAGACGTACGACAGGAAGCTCGAGGATGTCTTTGCGGTGCAGATGGAGATCGCCCACGCCATCGTCGGCGCGCTCCTGCCCACGCTGGGCAGACGGGCCGTGCCGGTCGGTTCCATTCGAGTGCGCGACCTGGCGACGTACGAGCTGTATCTCAAGGGACGATACTTCTGGGGACGACGCACGCCGGGCGACCTGCGGCGCGCCGTCAGCTATTTCGAGCAAGCCTTGTCGCGCGACACGACGTACGCGCAGGCGTACGCCGGCCTCGCCGACGCCCGTATGCTGCTCGTCCTCCTTGGCGACAGTCCGCCACGAGAACAGCTTCCGCTCGCGCGACAGGCCGTCGCCGCCGCGCTGAGGCTCGACTCCACGCTCGCCGAAGCGCACGCCGCGCTCGGCAACATCCAGGAGGCGTTCGACTGGGACTCACAAGCGGCCGATCGCGAACTCGCGCGGGCGATGGAGCTGGATCCAGGCTATGCGACGGCGCAACTCTACCATGGTATTCACCTGCTGAACCGCGGACGATTCGACGAAGCCGTCGCGATGTTCACGCAGGCTCGCACGCTCGAGCCGCTGTCCGCCCCTGTGCGCATGCAGCTCGGACGGGCGTATGTCGCTGCCCACCGTCCCGACGCTGCGCTTCCCATCTTGCGTGCAGCCGTGGAGCTGAGTCCAGAGTTCACCTCCGCGTACCTTCAAATCGGGGACGCCTACCTGCAGAAGAGCGACCCGACGGCGGCACTCGTGGCGTATCGCCGGGCGGCAGAGCTGAATGGCGGACGTGATTCGGCGCAGATCGCCTACGGCCTCGCCGCAACCGGCCAACGCGGTGAAGCGGTGCGACTTCTCGCCGCGTTCGTTGGCGCGCCGAATCATCGCTATTTGCCGCCCGTCCCCGTCGCCAAGGCCTACGTCGCCCTCGGCGATGCGAATGCCGCGTTTCAGTGGCTCGAGCGCGGTTACGAGGAACGGGCCGCGCAGATGCGGACCATCAAGATCAACCCCGGCTTCGATGCGCTGCACGGCGATCCTCGCTGGGCCAACCTGCTTCGCCGGATGAACGTCGAGCCCTAGTTCTTCCCGCGTTCGGAGCGCAACGCCTCCACCTGTGCGATGAGCTCGGCCTCGCCATTCACCTCGCTGAACCTGATGCGGCCCGCTTCGTCGATCACGTAGTAGGCCGGCGTGCCAAAGGACGCGAACGCACTCCGCATCTCGCTTCGTGTGTCGTGGTAGACCGGCAGGCTCCAGTGCCTCGAAGCGAGGTATCGCTTGATGTCCGTCGACGGCGGTTCATCCACGACGAACAAGACGCGACTTCCCTCTCGCGTCATCCGGTCAGCTACGCCGAGGATGGTGGGAAGTGCTTCGATCGCGAATCCGCAGTGACGCGACCAGAAGATCACAGCCGTGGGCTTGCCCTCCGTGAGGCTGCGCAGGGTGTGTGTCTTCCCGCCCGCATCGTCCAGCGACGGCGCTCCTCGCAGAGGACGAACGATCGCTTGCTCGAGCAGTCGCGAACGCAACTCGTGTCTCGCGTCGTTCACGAGTGCGCCCCATGACGCATTGTCGTTTCGACCGCGGCCAGCGGCGGTCAATGTCACCACTGAATCGGCTGGGGTCCGCGGATCGACGACCGCGCGCGCGCGCATGACCTGTACGCCCATGCTGTCACCGGCGACGGCGTATGCTGCCCGAAGGCTGTTGAACAACCCAGGATCCCAATTGCCCTTGGCGGCAAGTCCCAGCGTATCGAGCGCCGCACGCGTTTTTCCTTCCGCGACGAGCGACTCACCGAGCGCCGCCAATACGGTGCTGCGCGAGCCATCCGCACGCCGCAGATAAGCTCTCCGATCCTCCTGAAGCCGACGCGCGCGCGCCAATGCCTCCGGCGGTGACGCGAGAATGCGGCGCAGCATCGCTTGTCCCTCCGTCCGAAGGTGCGGTCGCTGCAACAGCGCGAGCCCGAGACTCTTGGAGTCCTCGCCTCGCCGAACTTCCGCTGAGCGCTCGCTCCAGCGGCGATAGGCCGAGTCGTCCTTCATGCTCTCGGCGACGCGTTCACCGGAGAGGATGAGGTTGGTGCCGGGTCCGGTCAGCGGCGCGAATCGCGCATACAATCGCTCGAGGCTGTCGAGCATTTCACGTCCGGGGTGCTTCCACTGTTCGGGCGTGAAGTGAAAGGCGTAGTGCTGGGCGAGTTGCATGTGACGCGGGTGCTCGCGCAGCATGCGATTCAACCAGTACTCCATTTCCGCGGTGTCCGCTCCCGTCGCTGAATTGTCGCGGTAGGCGCGAGTACGCCGTGCGAAGAAGATCGTGCCGATTTCTTCATCGCTCAGTGATGGACGTGCCTTCGCCGCAGCAATGAGCGCGCTCATGCGCGCGTCATAGGCTTTCGCGAGGCTATCCCCGCCCGCATCACCGAACAGCGCACGCTCGAAGAACACGCGCAATGACCACGAGTCGTAGCGATCGGGATACAACTGCGTCATGCGCTTCGACGTCGCGTATGCCTCCTCCCAGCTGCGACCCATGAGATCGTTGACGCGCTGGTCGAGGGCGGCGTACGCTGGTGTTCCGCCGGCGTCATGCGTCAGTACCTCCCACAGCCGCCCCGCATTGTCATCTAGATGCGCGGCCAGGGAGTCCTCCACGACCACGGAGGCGAACACGATGGAATCGGGCAAGCGAAAGCTGCCGGTATAGTCGCCGGAGGACGAACGGTGCAGTATCGCGACTTGCTTCACGCGCGACACGGGCACTGCCCAGCCGTACATGGCATCGCCTGGCATTCGGAGTCGGGCGCGCAGTACGAGCTCGCTGCTTCCGGCAAAGAGTCCCGCGCTGGGTCGATAGACCACGCGAATGCTGTCTCCGGCGCGCGGCTGCGCGGGCAGGATGCGCATCTCACTCTGCGCGGCGCTGGCAGTCACGTCATGCGGACGGCTCACGACCACTGCAGCAATCACGATGATGGACGCCGCGATCGCGGAACTCCAGCCCAGCCGGTGGCGCGAGGAGCGCTGCGGCGCCCTCGCGTTCGCGGGACTGGGCAGAATTCTCCGCTCACCAGCGCCTCGCGTTGCGAGTGCACGCGCGAAGATGACGTTCGGCGCCGGCGACGCTGGCGTGGTGGCCGCGCGATCGAGTTTCGTTTGAAAGCGGAGTGCGTCCTGGCACCGGTCGCATTCACGCAGGTGCGCTGCGGTGCGATCGCGCGTGCGCGCATCGAGTTCGCCGTGTGCGAAGTTCGCGAGAACGTCGCCTCCCGGATGGAGAAAGGAGAGCATCAGGATCTGGGCTCGAGAAAGGCACGCAGGCGTTGCAAAGCGCGGAGATGGCGGACGCGTGACGCGCCGCTCGTGATGTCGAGCAGCGCCGCGATTTCAGAGTGGGAGTACCCCTCGATCTGCCTGAGCACGAACACGGTGCGCGTCGTTTCCGGCAGTTGCGCGATCGCTCGATCGAGATCCAGCGCGTCCCACGGATCGCTCACGGAGTCGCGCGCGCTCGCGAAGTTGGACGACGTCAGTCGTTCACGTCGCATTCCCTGCCGCAACCTTCCGATCGCCATGCGTGCCATGACGGCGCGCAGCCATGCGTCGAGCTGCGACCGGTGCTCATAGCGACTCAGCAGTTCCGGGAGGCCGACGAACAGGTCGTGGAGCAGATCCTCCGCATCGGATGCGCTGCCGGTGATTCGCGCACCGAGGCGAAGAAGCGTTGCGGCGTGGGCTTCGTACAGTGCGCCGAGGGCGGACGCGCTCCCACGCCGCGCCTGGGCGAGAAGCTCGCTTTCCGTCAGTGGGCCGTCGTGATGATCGATCACTCGAACAGAGGACATCTCGGGCGCGGAAGGATCATGTGGCGAGCCTCACACATGAATGTCACGACACGCGCTTGATGTTACATCGAATTTCTTGCGCGACAAACGGCAAACTTCCTACTTCGCGGCCGGCTCCTGCTTCCAGAAGGCGATACCACCCGCCTGCTGCCCGACGTCGACGGTGCCGACCTTCGTCAGCGCACGCAAATCGTAGATGTCGACCTTGCCCGGCGCCGCGCCCACCCCCTCGCTGCTGACGAACGCATACCGCGAATCGGCCGTCACCGCGACACCGTTCGCCACCGTCGACGAATTCTTGATCCGCGCGAGGCTGTTGCCCGTCGCCAGGTCGATGATCTCGAACATCGCGCCCTGCTTGAGCGTCGCCAGCATCAGCTTTCCATCCGGCGTCACCGCGAGATTGTACGGCCCGCGACCCATCTTGATGCGGCGCGAGATGCTCCACTTCGCACGATCGACCTCGATCACCTCGTCCGCCTTGTTGCACGCGACGAACACTGTCTTGCCGTCGACCGACGGCTGCGCCCACGTCGGAGAACAGGAGTTCGGCGCCATCACGTGCTTCATGCCGTTGTAGCCGACGTCGGCGGGATCGACCTGCGGCTTGCCCGCCGGTGTCGGCGCCATGCTCATCGCCATTGCCACATGCTCGTCCTCGGCCGGCAGCGGACCTTCCTTCCCCTTCGCCAGCGAGAAGCGACGAGAGACCTTGAAGGCGCGCGCGTCGATCTCGACGAGCTGGTCGTCCATCATGCAGCCGGAATACTGGAACGCACCAGTCGGATCGAAGCGGCTGCCGTGCGGCATCACGCACGTCACCACGCGCGCGATCTCCGTATTCGTCGGCGTGTAGACGACCGACTGTGACGACGGCACCATGTCGCCGTGCAGGTTGAAGTTCGCCGACATCGTGTACAACCCGTCCGGCGTCACGTCGATCGACGCGGGGAAGTTGCCGAGCAGCACGCCCTTGCCAATCAGCGTGTCGGGGCCGAGGTCGTACCTCCAGTACTTGCCGTCGGGGAAGCCATGACCGGTGGTCATGTAGAGGTACTTCGCGTCGTGCGAGATGATCAGGCCATGCGGCCCTTCCATCTCGGCAGCGAATTCACCGACGGGAATTGTCTTTTCGACCGCCGCACCGCCCGGGCCGAACTTGATGCGGTGAATCAGGTCGGCCGATTCGGCGCCGACGTATGCCCAGTAGTTGCTCGTCGGCGCTTCGACGGGCGTCGCCACGGCTGGTGCCTGCCCATGCGCGAGCGTCGCCAGCGATATCGTGAGCACTATTGCCTTGCGAGCCGTATCAAGGACAACCATGATGCTACCCATCCGGGAACCGGGATCCGAGCTCTTCAAACACGGGAAGATGATCGCATGAATGTACCGCGCGCCTGCGCTTTCATCACGAGGGTCGGTCTCACCAGCCTACTCTCTACGCTGGGCATCGCTTCTGCGCTGCCAGCGCAACAGACCGCGGCACCACCGGCCGTGGCGAAGCTCGTCGCGGTTCCGGCCAGGCTCACGATGCAGGCTGGTGACTCCGTCGCCTTCAAGATCATTGCGTACGACGCGCGGGGACAGGTGGTCGCCGACCCGCAGGTGCGCGTCGGCGGTCCGCGTCGCTCGGTGGCCTTCGGCGACGGATACGTGAAGGCATTCGAGGCCGGAACCTTCAATGCCACGGCGGCCGCCGTCGGTGCCGCGGGCGCTGCGCCCGTGACGCTCGAGATCCCGATGACGGTCACCTGGCCCGCGCTCAGCAAGCTGGAGATCACGCCCGCGCCGGGCCGGCTCTACACGCGCATCACGCTCGCACACAACGCCAAGGGCTACTTCGCCAGCGGCATGGAGCGGAAGAACCTCACCGTCGACTGGAAGAGCTCCAATCCGGACGTCGCAAAGGTCGATCGCTTCGGCAATGTCACGGGCATCAAGCCGGGTGCGGTGACCATCACCGCCGAGAGCAACGGCGCACGCGCCGAGAAGAAGTACACCGTCGCGGCAAATCCAGTGACGAGGCTGGACCTTGGCATCAAGGAGAGTTCCGTACGCACGGGAGATGTCGTACACCTCGTGGGGACCGCGAAGCGCGCTGACGGATCTGCGGTCGCCGATGCGCCGATCACGTGGAGCTACACGTATACGCCCAACGATTCGATCGCAGCGCCCGGTGGCCCCGGCATCATCGATGACCTGAACGGCCAGTACATGTTCGCCGGCAACTATCCGGGCCACTACACGATCCTCGCGCAGTCGGGTGGCTCGACCGCGCAGACGGTGATCGACGTGACGCCGCGCGACGTTCGCCGCCGCATCAAGGTGACGGGCCGCGGCCAGGTCACCACGTCGCACACGTCGGATCTGTGGCCGTGGACCGGCAAGGACGGTCGCGACTACGTGCTCGTCGGCACCTGGGGCGGCGACGGCTGGGCGCTGGTGTTCGACATCACCGACATGGCGAACATCGTCAAGACGGACAGCATCAAGGTCGATGCGCGGACGATCAATGACGTCACGGTCAGCCCGGACGGACGTTACGGCGCGCTCTCACGCGAAGGCGCATCGAACCGCGTGAACGGTGTCGTCATCCTCGATCTCGCCGTGCCCGCCCATCCGAAAATCGCCTCGACGTTCGATCAGGAGCTCACGGGCGGCGTGCACAACATGTTCGCCACCAACGACAACCTGTTCGCGGTGTCGGGCGGCGCGAAGTACGTCATCATCGACGTGAAGGACATCTACAAGCCGAAGTACGTCAGCGAATATCGTCATCCGAACGCCCGCCTCCACGACCTCTGGGTCGCGAACGGCATCGCCTACTCGGCACAGGGCGGCGCGGGCACCGTCGTGGTGGACGTTGGCAACGGCAAATACGGTGGCACGATCGAGAAGCCGAAGCTCATCACCGTGTTCCCGGTGAACAGCGGCCACGAGATCTACCCCTACTTCCAGAAGTCCACCGGCAAGACGTACCTGTTCATCGGCGACGAAGAGATGAACCGTGCCGGCCGCGCCTGGGAGGGCACGGACTACGGCAGCACGCTCGCGCTGGGTGGCGGTGTGGCGCAGACCTCTGGCGGCTACACGCACATCGTCGACTTCACGGATCCGATGCATCCGAAGCAGGTCGCACGCTACCATCTGGAGGACTACGGCTCGCACGACATCATCGTGCAGGACGACGTGCTCTATCAGGCGTACTACGATGGCGGCGTCCGGCTCGTCGACGTTAGCGGTGAGCTGCTCGGCAATCTCCACGACCAGAATCGCGAGATCGCCGTGTTCAAGCCGTTCGATCCGAAGGCCTTCACGGCGAATGCGTCGTTCGTGATGAACGCGATGCCGTGGAAGGGTTATACCCTCTTCACGGACTTCAACTCTGGTCTCTGGGCCGCGAAGCTCGACCCGAAGACGCCCGTCGTTCCCTGATCCCGCGTGTTCTGTTGGTCCTCTGCGCCCCCGTCGTTGAATCGGCGGGGGCGCAGTCACATGGCACCGATGTGACGGAATAACACCGGCATGGGTGAAAGAAGGTGAAGAAGTCGTTGCCACGACACATTACTAATAAACTAACCGCGTGGCACGCTTTGTCTCTCTAACCCCCTTCGGCCATGCGACACTACTCAGCAGTCCTCGCGTTTGCCACGCTCGTCGTTTCCTGCGGCGGATCGAGCAGTACCGGCAACCCGATCACGACGCCCGTCATCCCATCCACCCCGACCGCTCCCATCGTCACCACCAGCGTCGCGTTGCAGAACTCCTCGTTCTCTCCGGCGAACATCCAGGTCGCGAGCAATGCGGTCGTGACGTTCTCGAACAATGACGCCATCGCCCACAACGTGACGTTCAGCAATGGCTCGATCGGTACGACGGGAGATTATTCCTCCGGTTCGAAGACACTCACCATGCCGGCCGCCGTCGGTGACTATCCGTTCCGCTGCACCCTCCACGCCGGCATGAGTGGCACGGTGACCGTCAAGTAACAGCGAAGCATGGGTGGTTTCCGTATCCTATGACATCCTCGTCCCCCCGTCATAGCACCCATGATGCTTCGTCGCGCGCTCGTCGCCTCTCTTTTCACCGCGTCGGCACTCGGCGCGCAGACGCACATCACCTCCCCGAAGGAAGCGTTCGGCGCCAATTTCGGCGACGACTACTTCCTCGCCAGTTACAAGCAGATCTCGTCGTACTGGCGCACGCTCGATCGTGAGTCCGACCGCATGAAGGTCGTCTCCATCGGCAAGACGGCCGAGGGACGCGACCACCTGATGGCGATCGTGTCATCGCCGGCGAACCTGAAGAAGCTCGAGCACTACCGCGACATCTCGGCCCGGCTCGCCCACGCGGAAGGGCTGACGGACGTGCAGGCTCGCATGCTGGCGAAGGAGGGCAAGGCCGTCGTCTGGATCGACGGCGGGCTGCACGCGACGGAGACGGTTGGAGCGCAGCAGCTCGGCCAGATGGTGTACGAGATGGTGAGCCGCAACGACGACGAGACGAAGCGCATCCTCGACGACGTCATCATCCTCTTCGTCCACGCCAATCCAGACGGCAACGATCTCGTTGCCGACTGGTACATGCGCAACCCTGACCCGAAGCAACGCTCGCTCGCGCAGCTGCCGCGTCTCTACCAGAAGTACATCGGCCACGACGACAACCGCGACTTCTTCATGTCGACGCAGGCCGAGACGGAGAATGAGAACCGCGTGTTGTATCACGAGTGGTTTCCGCAGATTCTCTACAACCACCATCAGAGCGGACCGGCGGGCACCGTCGTGTATTCGCCGCCCCTGCGTGATCCCTACAACTACAATCTCGACCCCGTTCTCATCCTGGGCCTGCAATCGCTCGGTGCCGCGATGCACACGCGATTGGCGATCGAGGGCAAGGGTGGCGCGACGATGCGCGGCGGCGGGCCGTACGACGGCTGGTGGAATGGCGGCATTCGCAACACCGCGACGTTTCACAACACCATTGCGATGTTGACGGAGATCATCGGCAGCCCGACGCCGATGCGTATTCCGCTCGTGCTGGCCCGGCAAATTCCGTCCGGCGACATCGCGATGCCGATCGCGCCGCAGGAATGGCACATGAAGCGGTCGATCGAGTATTCGACGTCGCTCGATCGCGCTGTGCTCGACTACGCGTCGCGCATGCGGGAGAACCTGCTGTTCAACATCTACAGGATGGGCAAGAGCTCGATCGAGCGCGGGAGCACGGATACGTGGACGGCGAATCCGCGGCGCGATGCGGAGATCGCGAATCGGTCGCCGAGTGCGGATGATTCGACCAAGTGGGCGGCGATGAAGGCGAAGGCGTTGCGTGATCCGCGCGGCTACATCATTCCGTCGGACCAGGCCGATTTCCCAACCGCGACCAAGTTCGTGAATGCGCTGTTGGAAACGGGCATCACAGTGCAGCGTGCGACTCGGCAGTTCACCGTTGGGGATTCACAGTACCCGGCGGGGTCGTATGTCGTGCAGACCGCGCAGGCATTTCGTCCGCACATCATGGACATGTTCGAGCCGCAGGTGCATCCGGACGTGATTCCGTATCCGGGCGCGAGCCCGACGCCGCCGTACGACAATGCGGGGTGGACGTTGGCGTATCAGATGGGGATTCGGTTCGATCGCATTCTCGATGGATTCACCGGGCCGTTCGAAAAGGTAGGACCGTGGACCGTGACGCCGCCCGCCGGACACGTCGTGGCATCATCTGGCGCGAATGGCTTCACGATGAGTGGACGCGTGAATGACGCCGCGATCGCAGCGAACCGCATGCTGAAGTCCGGCCGTCAGGTGTCGCGTCTCGCGGACGGAGACTGGTACGTCAGCGGCAGGATCGACTCGAGCCTGACGCAGCTTGGGCTGAATCTCACGGGAACATCAGTCGCTCCGGCAAATGGATTTCCAATGCGGACGCCACGCATCGGGCTCTGGGACACATACGGCGGCTCGATGACCGCCGGCTGGACGCGCTGGATTCTCGAGCAGTTCGAGTTTCCCTTCGAGCGCGTGTTCGCTCCGACGCTCGACAAGGGTGATCTCAACGCGACGTTCGACGTCCTCGTCTTCGTGGACGGAGCGATTCCTGGTATCAGCGGAGGAAGACGGAGTGGCGCGGCCCAGAACGACAGCGTCATTCCGTATCTGCCCGCCGAGTATCGCGATCAGGTGGGTCGCATGACGATCGACAGGACGCTCCCGAAGATTCGCGAATTCCTCGAGAAGGGCGGAACGGTCATCACTATCGGCTCGTCGGCGACGAACATCGCTGCGTTCCTCAAGCTGCCGATCGAGAGTCAGCTCGTGGAGAATGGGACAGCCCTGCCGCGCACGAAGTTCTATGTCCCGGGATCGGTGCTCTCATCCAGGGTCGACGTCTCGAGCCCCATCGCGCTCGGAATGCCCGAACACGTGGACGTCTTCTTCGATGACAGCCCGGTGTTCAAGCTCACATCAGCTGATGGCGTCAGGCCAATTGCGTGGTTCGATAGCAAGACACCGTTGCGCAGCGGCTGGGCATGGGGACAGGGCTATCTCGAGAACGGCGTCGTCGCGGCGGAGGCACGTGTCGGCAAGGGGAAAGTGCTGCTCTTCGGACCGGAGATTCTCCAGCGCGCGCAGCCGCACGGCACGTTCAAGTTCCTGTTCAACGGGATCTATTCGTCGGTGAGGGGCGAAGTCGTTCGACGCACACCCTGAATGTTGGCCTCATTCCAAATTTGGAATGAGGCCGCCCAACGACCCTTCACTCCCGCGGCGACGCGCGCGGCATCCAGCGAATCGCGCCGCGTGGATCGAGCTCCATCGACACCCGATCGGCCAGGGTCACCGTCCGCTCGCGACGCCGAATCGCCTCGCGTTCGACCGGCACACCAGCAATCGTCGCCGACGCCACGCGACCGTTGAGCAGTGTGAGCGTGAACTTCCCGGCGGGGTCGTGCGCGTCGATCACCATGCGCTGCACCGGTAGTGCATCCGCCACCGCGCCGATGAGGGCGAGTCGTTCGCTTCGTGGTGCGAGGCGTGCGGCGAGCATCCCGCCCGCCGCAAACACGGCGATCGGCACGATCACGAATGCGCGGCTGACGCGAGTCGCCGTGTGCGCACCAGAGATCAGCCGACGCACGCGTGTGACCAACGCACCGTCCGTTGCGCCGAGCGTTGATTGGCGCCGTTCCTCCAGCTTCACGAGCGCACGCGCCAGCACCAACGCGCTGCGCGAATGCGCGACGGACTCCGCGTCGCACGCCTCTTCGCGCGCATCCACGGCTGCGCGCACGAGACGCCACACCGCCGGGTGGAACCACAGCACCGTCTGAATCACGCGCAGCGCCGTGTTCGACTCGACGTCCCCACGCCGCAGATGCGCGAGCTCGTGCAACACGAGCGCATCCAACTCCTCGCCCATCTCCCAATCGCTCGGCAGCATGAGCACCCGCCGCATCACGAATGGACCGATTCTCGAATCGGAGATCAGCACCTGTGGCGCTGATGTGCCCATCGTGCGAGCGAGCACTTCGACGCGCGCCACCAGGTTCGCCGGCGCAGCGATCGCACCGCGTCGCAGCCGCGCCAACTCCCATGCGCCGACTGCGAGTCGAATCGCCTGCGTCCCGATCCCGATCGCCCAGAGCAGCATGAGTAGCGTCAGGCTCTCGAACGGGCGATCGAACGAAGCCTGTGCAGCGAGCGCACCATCGCCGCCGAGCTTCGCGTTGCCGAGCAGGGCGACATGCGTCGCCACGGCGTTGCCGACGAGCGCCACCGCCAACATCACCAGGCTCATCACCGCGAACCGATATCGCACGCTCGGCGCCGGCTGAACCGCACGCTCCCACCACGCGAAAAGCGCGACAACCAACGCCCCCTGCCAGAGCAGGTGCAGTGCGGACCACAGCACCAACGCAGCGACGTAGAGCGCCATGCTCACTCCTTCTCGAGCTGGCGAATGAGTCGCTTGAGTTGCACGAGCTCGTCGCGTGTCGCCGATCCGTCGCCCAATGCGCGGAGGGCAAGCGCGCCAGCCGACCCGTCGAACACGTTGTGGACGAACCGGCTCACGAGACTGTCGAGCGTGCGCTGTTCATCGATCGCCGCTTCGTAGATATGCTGCCGGTGCGCATCGTCGCGCGTCACGAGCCGCTTCGCGTGCATCATCTGCAGCAGCTTGAGCGTCGTCGTATAGCTCGTCCCTCCGCCGACGATCTCGTGGACGTCGCGCACGGAGCTCGGCCCCTTTGCCCACAACACGCGCAGGATCTCCAGCTCGGCACCAGTGGGCAGCAACATACTTGACGATGTACGACAACCGTCGTACTGTCAATGTACGATGCCTATCGTACTTGCCCTCCTCGCGGCTCTTCAGGCCCAGAGCGTTGACTCGGCAGCGTCGCACGATGCGCTGCGCGAAGCCACAACTGCCTGTCAGCAGGATGCCGGTGCCCTGTGGGGACGCTCCCTGTGCGGACCGATCGCCCTCGTCGATCGACGGACGCGCCAGGTCATCGCCAACGACACCAATCCGCCGCGCGGCGCCGTGTTCGCCAATACGTCGGTCACGTGGGCCGGCCGATCCTGGGCAATGGTGGTGCTCCCACTTCCCACGGATCGCTTCGATCGCGTCGCACTCGTCATGCACGAGGTCTTTCATCGCGAACAAGCTGCACTCGGCCTCGCTGGAATGGATCCGCCGAACAACCAGCTCGACCAGCGCGACGGACGCCGCTGGTTCCGTCTCGAGCTGCGCGCGCTCGCCGCGGCACTCGAGACAGATGACCGTACCGCACGGTCACACATCGAGGATGCGCTGTCCTTCCGCGCACGACGTCGAGCACTGTATCCGCTCGCCGACTCACTCGAGCCAGCGCTGGAGATGCAGGAGGGTCTGGCCGAGTACACCGGCGACCGCATTGCGATGACGCTCACGGGTGAGACGGCATCGCGCGTCGCACGTCGCGTGCGCGAGTTCCAATCGACTCCGACATACGTGCGATCATTCGCGTACGCGACTGGCCCTGCGCTTGGTCTTCTGCTGGATCGCTTCGCCGTCGGTTGGCGCGACGAGCTCGCGCGTACTCCCGATCCCGCACGCATTCTCGCACGACGCATGCGATTCCAGCCGCCACGCGACGCCGAACGGCGTGCAAGACGTTACGGCGTCGCGGCGATCGACCGCGATGAAGCTGCCCGCGACGCCGCACGACGCGGCCCGATGCGCGCCTACAGGAAGAATCTCGTCGACGGACCGGTGCTCACGCTCACGCAGTCGAGCCTCAACCGGAACTTCGACCCGCAGAGCCTCGTCGGATTCGACATCATGAACACCATCTACCCCACTGGTGTCTTCAGCGCCGCCTGGGGATCACTCGAGGTGACATCGGGCGGAACGCTCGTCGCAAATGATTTCGGTCGGATACAAGTGGGTGCGCCCGCTGCAATGCCCAGCCCGGATGCTCGCGTCATACGTGGCGACGGATGGGTGCTTACGCTCGGGCCTGAGTGGTCGATGGTCCCTGCGCCGGGCCGTTCGCGCAGCTACGTTCTCCGGAAGGGAGGCCCGTAACCCAGCATATCACTCAGGACTCGACATGCGCTCAACCCATCTGATCGGTCTTTCGTCATTGCTGGCAGTGAGCATCGCCTGTGCTGACAAGAAGGAGCCTCCTCCTGCAGAGACCACCAAGGTCTCGGCCATTCTTGATCTTGGTCCGAACGAGACGCGGATGCCCGTCGACGGCGGCGAAATATGGTATAAGGTCACCGGCACCGGCGCGGCGACGCCTGTCATCCTTCTTCACGGCGGCCCCGGCTTCAGCAGCTACTACCTGAAGCCGCTCGAGGAACTTGGTGATGATCGCAAGGTCGTCCGTTACGACCAACTCGGGGGCGGCAAGTCGAGCGGCCTCACCGACACCACAAAGATGAACATCGCGCACTTCGTCGCCGAGCTGGATTCGCTGCGCGAGCATCTGGGCTACGACAAGGTGCACATCGTCGGACATTCGTGGGGCACCATTCTCGGCCTCGAGTACTATCGCGCGCATCCGCAGCATGTGGCGAGTCTCACGCTGGCGAGCGCGGCGCTCGACATTCCGCAGTGGGAGCGGCACGCCCTCGAGCTGCTGAAGACACTCCCTGACTCGATGCAACGCGCCGTGAAAACACGCGAAAGGGAAAAGAAGTTCGAGGCACCGGACTATCAGGCTGCGCTTGGTGCATTCTATGAGAAGTACGTCTGGTTGCGGCCGGTCAAGGCCGATCTCGACAGCACGATGCAGCAGATGAACGCAGCGATCTACAACTACATGCAGGGCCCGAGCGAGTTTACCATCACGGGGACGCTGAAGAAGTACGATGCGACTCCGTTCCTGAAGAGCGTGAAGGTACCGACGCTGTTCACCGTTGGTGAAGTCGACGAGGCCGACCCGGTGACGATCCGCAAGCATGCGGCGATGGTGCCGGACGCGAAAATCACGGTAATTCCTGGCGCGGCACACATGACGACGTGGGACAATCCGAAGGCGATGGTCGCCGCCGTTCGCGATCATTTGCGCTCGGCTGATTCCACTGCCGCCAAGCCGTGATGCCGAGACAGGGCGTTCTCGCGCTCCTGCTCGGATTCGCGTTTCCGCTGTCGGCGCAGCAACGCACCATCCTCGCCATCGGTGCTCACGCGGGCGACATGGAGCTCACCACGGGCGCTGTGCTACTTGCGGCGCATGAGCGTGGCGATCGCGTGGTGCTGCTGCACATGACGCTCGGCGAAGGCGGCAACCCGAAGTTGACGCCCGCCGAGTATGGCGCGCAGAAGAAGCGCGAAGCGGTGGCGGTGGCGAAGTCGCTCGGCGCGGAGGTGATCTTCGCGCCGTATCGCGATGGCGAGCTGCCGAATGATGATGCGACGCGTCGCTATGTCGCGGATGTCATTCGCCAGGTGAAGCCGACGCTCGTGTTCACGCACTGGCGCGAGAGCATTCACAAGGATCATTCGACGACGAGCGCCGTGGTGCAGGACGCCGTGCTGTTGGCGTCGCTCGCCGGTGTGGTGACCGCGCATCCGGCGCATCGCGGTATCCGCGCGGTGTGGTATGCCGACAACTGGGAAGATGCGACGAACTTCGCGCCGTACGTCTTCGTGAAGGTTGCGGGCGTGGTGCCGCAGTGGAAGACGGCGGTGTCGCAGTACGAGTTCGCGCTTGGTGCGACATCTGGCTTTGCGTATGTCGACTACTACACGGCGTTGGCGACGGTGCGCGGCGCGATCGCGCGAAAGGGTGAGGCGGTGGCGTTCGCTGTCGAGCCGGGAAGCCAGCGCCGAGTGCTCGACTCGTTGCCTTGAGCTTGACCGCAGCTTTACGGAAGTAGTCGCTGCGCAATACGATCGGCGATCCCCTTGGCATCGACCTGGGCGCCATCACTCAGGATGATGATCGTCGCACGACGGTCGGGAATGCGCACGAATGCATTCCGCTTGCCATCTGCCGTTCCGTACGCACTCAATCGGGTGACTCCGCGGACGACATCCGCATTCCAGCCGAGCGAGAAGTCCGGTTCCGGATTTGCGGATGCGGCATCTGCCCTGAAATTTCGCGCGCTTTCCGAGATGAGCGAGAGACGATACAGCTCATCGACGTTCGACGAGATCATCCCGCTGCTGTCGGCGACTGTCTTGTGCCAGCCGGCCGGCGTGCCGATGTAGCGGGTGAGACGCTGGTTGGGTCCCAGCTTGTCGTTCGCCAGCGCGAGCTGTTTCACCAGTGCTTCGATCGGCGCGCCAACGCCGCCGAGTGCGAAGTTCGGAACCGTGGTCGCGGGCATGTATTTCGGGTGGTCGGGGATGCCGTAGCCTTGCGCGACGAACACCTTGCCGGCCTGTGCCACGAGCACTGTTGCCTTGCCGCCGATGCCGGCGAACAGTGAGTCGACGAAGGCGCGCGACACGGGCGAATCGTTCCACGCGCGATGCACGACTCGACGGGCGGCGAGGTCGTAGCGATCGCCCGGATAGAGGGTCAGGAATGGCTTCCGCGGATCCGTGGCATCCTTCCCGCCGTAGACGAACGCCTTGTTGCGGCCGACGATGTCTGCCGTGTCGCCGCGGACGACCCATGCGGTGCCTTCGTCTTCGGAGATGCCGAGCAGCTCGGGGCGCCGCGGCATGAGCGAATCGGCGAGGTCGCGCAGCCGTTCGCGCGCGACGACGTGCTGGTCGATCGCCACGCCGCGGAGGAAGCCGAAGCCCTGCTCGTAGCCCGGCGCCATGATCGTCTCGTTGCCGGCGCGCGCACCGCGCAGCATGTACGTCGACAGGATGGACGCGCCCGCCGACGACCCGCCGACGACGCCGCCGCGCGCGAGCACGTCGTGAAATCCACGCTCGGTTTTGGTGCCGGCGTAGCTGTCGACGAGATGCCACTGGCGTCCACCCTCGAACCACACGCCGCCCGCGGTGGCGAGTGGCAGGGCGAACTGGTCACTATCCGCCACCTTCTTGTCGATCGTGTGCAGGACGCGCACGTTCCGCGCGCCAGCCGCCTTGAGGGCGTTCATCCCGCGCCAGTTGGCCGGGTAGACGGAATCGCCACCCGCCGTGGGGACATCGATGATCAGCGCGTCCGGCCCGCCGGCGAGCTCGATGAACTTTGTGAGGATCTCCGGACCCACGGTGCCCCCACCGACCACGACGACCGCGCCGTTCGTCGGCCCGACGCGGGGCGTCGACGCGGGCGCTGTCTGCACGGAAGCGGTGGCACATCCGGATGTCGCAATGAGCACCGCCGCCACGGTAGCCAGCGGGACGAATCGGGTAATCGGCAGCATCGTCAGTCCGGAGTAGAGGTTACACTTCAGCATTCGCCTTCCAATCGTCGCTCGCACATGCCGCATCTCGCCCTGCCCGAAATCGTCCCTGGTGTCGTTACGCGTCTCGACACACAACTGCTGCGCTCCACCGGGGGCAGCGAGACGAATGCACAGATCACCGATGCCGAAGACCGCGCCGTCGCCGACGAGCGGGACTTCCTCGTTGTCGCCGTGAACATGAATGGGGGCATGTGCACGGCCGTGCCACTGTTCCCGAAGTCCTCGCCGGGCAGCGCGCCGCTTGCGGCCGACAAACGGCAGGGCGACGTGGGCGGCTGGCTCGCCGACGACGTGCACTACTCACGGTGGCAGCACTGGCGCATTCCGCTCAGCGCGCTGTCGATCGCGTCGAACAACGATCCCGGTGACGTCGGCAACCGCCGCTCCTACGCGCTGGGCGACGCCGATACGCTGCAGGATCTCGCCAACTGGGCGACGCGCAATCGCTGCGCGTTTCGCGGCGTGTAGATCGGTTCTCCTCGCTCGCTGAGAGTTCTCTCAGCTTGACTTGCCCGGGGTCCGCACGATATTCGCCGCCGAACCCGCAAGCGGAGAGTGCCGATGTTCGGATCCGAGATTCTCGACGTCGCCATCGGCGTCGCGCTCGTCTTTCTGATGATGAGCTTTCTGGCGACCGCGATTCGCGAGGCGATCGAATCGGTCGTAAAGGCGCGCGCCGTGTATCTCGAGCGCGGCATTCGGCAGCTGCTCGATGACATCGACGGCAACGGCATCGCACAGGCGTTCTACGAGCATCCGCTCATCTTCTCGCTCTACGCCGGCGACTATGACCCCAAGGACAGGCGATTCCTGGGTCGCGCGCTGCCGTCGTACGTGCCCGCGCGCAACTTCGCCGACACGCTGATCGACCTCGCCATTCGCGGGCCCGTGAAGAGCGAGTACGCCATCATGCAGACCGACGCGGTGCCCAGCGTCGCGTCGTTGCGTGCCAATGTGGGACGTCTGCGGAGTCCGCAATTGATTCGCGCCGTGCTCACGGCGATGGATCACGCCGGCAACGACATGAACGTCGTCCGGCAGAACATCCAGACGTGGTTCGACAGCGGAATGGACCGCGTGTCCGGACAGTACAAGCGGCACACGCACTTCTGGCTGTTCGTCATCGGCCTCGTGCTCGCTGCGGGGCTCAACGTCAACGCCATCGCGATCACCAACCATCTCGCGCGCAACAAGGCGGTGCGCGAAGCGCTCGTCGCGCGTGCATCGGAAGTGCTGCGCGATTCGCTGTACGTAAAGAAGCTCCCCGACAGCGCGTCGAGACGCCAGGAGGCGGAGGCCGTCACCAGCCAGCTCAGTGCCCTCGACCTGCCGATCGGAATCGAGAACTACAATCGTCCGAGGACGGCGGCTGACCTGGTGCGCATGATCGGCGGCATTCTCATCACGGCATTCGCCGTCACACTTGGCGCACCCTTCTGGTTCGACGCGCTCAACAAGATGATGGTCATCCGCTCGACGGTGAAGCCGCACGAGAAGAGTCCCGAGGAGTCGTCGGAAGATCGGCAGCAGCCGAAGGACAAGAAGCTGTCGCCGACCGAGGATGCGCCACCGCCCCCGCCACCTCAACCACCAGGTGATGGCGCCAATCCTCCTGCGCCGCCGCCACCCGTCCTCGCTCCAGTGGCGAGCGCGCCGACGCAGGAATGGGCCAGTGGTGAATCCGACGAGGGCATCATATGAGCGCCGGACTTCCGCTGTCCTCGTACACGCTCGCGAAGCCGACGAACAAGCTCGAGTACCTCGCGCCGCTGTTTCGCGATGCCGTCTCGGCGGCAATCGCCGAGTGTAACGATGCGACGAATGCGTTGAATGCGATGGTGTACGAGACGTATCGCTCGAACGAGCTGGCGTCGGTCTATTTCGCGCGCGGTCGGACTGTGAAGCCGCCACAGACGCCCGTGACGAATGCGCAGAACAACCTGTTCAGCTGGCACGGATACGGACTCGCGGTGGACGTCATTCACCGCACGAAGGAGTGGGACGTCCCGAACGAGTGGTTCGGGAAGGTGGCGGTGATCTTCGCGAAGTACGGCTGCAAGTGGGGCGGTGACTGGAAGAGTCCCGATCGTCCGCACTTCCAGTGGGGCAAGTGCAAGCCAGGTCCGTCGGACACGGCGCGTGCGCTGATTCGCTCGCGTGGTGTGGAGGCGGTGTGGGAGGCGGTTGGCGCGTCGGTGCCGGCGACGATCTCCGGCTAGGAAATCACCGTGGGCCCGGCACCGGTGCCGGGCTCACCACCGTCCGGCGCCGCGACCTTGCTCTCGTCCTGCCCTGTATCCGCACGCTTCTCGGCGTGCACGCTCGGCAGCGCATCGCGGCTGATCCATCCCTGCTCCGCCGCATGCGTCGCCGCGCCGAGCGTGTCCTCGGACAGCACGAGCGTCGACTGCGCGGCGAGCAGTTCCTCGGCCAGCTTCTTCACGGCTGTCGAGCGCTCTTCGTCGTGCGTGACGTCGCGGATGTAGATCGCCTTCACGCGATTGGGAAATTCACTCACGATCTGTCGATAGATCTCGGGATCGTGCTGGCTCGTATCCCCGATGAGGATGAAGGGCAGCTCCGGATATGTACGCATGATGTTCCGGATGGCGACGCCCTTGTGATCGAAGTGGCGCGTCGATGCGAGCGAGCCGAGGCTGATGTCCCAGTCGCGCAGCAGGATGGGTCCGCGTGGAATTTTCTGCAGCTCCATGAACTCGCTGATGACGTCATACAGGTTCCACGGACTGCTCGAGACGTAGAAGATGGGATTCTTCTCGTCGCCAGTCGCTCCATTCCGCAGCGCCGCATAGAATGCCGCCACGCCCGGAAACGGGAGACGCGTGCGCGCGTTGCCGAGCATGACGGTGCGCGCCGCGAGGAGGAAGTTCGAGACGCGCGACTGGATGACCGTGTCGTCGATGTCGCTGATGACGCCGAAGCGCGCGCTCTTCGCGGGTACGAGGATCTCGCCCATGCACTTCGCGCGGTCGACACCGGGCCGCGCGGGCTCGATGAGGTCCACGCGGTACTCGTTCCACTCCGTGCTGGTCGTCACCGGAAAGGGCAGATCGATGCGCGTGGTGAAGAAGCCTTCGCCGTCGGCCTTCACGGCGCAGCTCGTCTGCCGGTATTCGACGACGAGCTGTGCGTGTTCGAGCGGGTTGCTATCGGCGCGGCGGTAGGTGTTCATCAGATTCTGCAGCGTGGAATCCTTGTCGCCGCTCTTGTCAGCCCCGCGGTTCTCCTGCGCGCGTCCGTGGATGTGCGCGACGCGCGCGTTGCCGTAGCCGCGATACGCGAGAATCTGGAACGGCCCGTCGTCGAAGGCCGAGCGCACCGCGCGCGCGACGCCCTTGACGCCTTTGTCGAGTTCGTTCACCAGCGAGTCGAGCTCGCCGAGCCAGTCTCTCATGTGGGCATTCGCGTTGGTGTTTCGGGGTTCCCCATCAATTCGCCGCGAAGCAATACAGCAATCCCGCGCCGCCAGTCGACACGAGGTTTGCCTGGCTGCACCCGCGCGACGGATGCGCATAGTTCCACGACGTACTGCCGCCGCCCGTGCGATCGTGGTGGCCGAGCATCGCGCTGCCGGTCGTCGCGTTGCTCGTCCAGTTGTCGCACGTCGTCATCATGGGGGACCCGCCGATGGCGCGGCCTTCCCAATCAGAGCCGGTCATGATGTCGTGCATGTTCGGTGTGTCGCCCACGCCGTTGACGAGTAGCCCCTTCTCGTTGAGCGCGTTCACCTTGTTGATCTGGTTGCGGTCCTTGATGACGTCACCATGCAGGTCGGCCACGTTCGCCGCGATCAGTGCCCCCTTTGCGTTGTGCCACGGGCCGGCACCGATGCGGTCGCGCGCGTTGATCGCCTTGCCATCCGTGCCGACGGCGCTGAGATAGGCGCGCCAGATACGGCCGGCGACGACGGGCGCACTTGCCGCGTCCGCGAGCGCCTTGCAATGCGCGTCCGCGCCGGTAAGTCCGCCGACGTTCGCGCCGTCGCCGGTACCGACGCTGGTGATGAAGAACGTCATCGGCGCCGGTGGGGCAGCTGGCGGGGGGTTCTGCGCATGGGCCGCGGTCGACATGAGTGATGCGGCGGACAGTGCTGCAAACGTGCGGGTAAGCGTGGACATCGTGTTCTCCGGTGGGTGGTCGATGGTCGATGATTTATCTCGCTTCGCGCCCCAATTCACAAGTGGCTTGGCGCGACTGGCCAATGCCGCCGCGGCACGTCACCTTCTCTCCAGCCGAGTTGCCTTACACCTGCTCGCAGGGACAACGTACCATCATGCCCTCATCTGCCTTCCTTCTTCCGCGTCTCATCCACATCGTCATCGGCGTCGCATGGCCCGCATGAGCGCGCGCGCAGCGCTTCTCGTCATCCTGCTCATGCTCGGCGCGGCGACAGTTGCGCGCGCGCAGGACACGACGAGCACCGCCAACCTCGAGGTCACGCCAGAGGGACGGATTTCGCAGGTCGTACTCCGCGATGGATCGACGTTGAATGGCCGAGTGGTGGCAGTGACGACGACGACCGTCAGGTTCGTCTCGTCGATCGGAGAGACGACGATTGCGCGGTCAGCGATCGTGTCGGTTCGCCTCGTCGCGCCGACGTCGGTGCACGACGGCCAGGTATGGCCCGAGGATCCGAGTCGCACGCGACTCTTCTTCGCGCCGACGGGGCGGATGCTGCGCACCGGCGAGACCTATTTCGCCGATGCGTACGTGTTCTTTCCCAGCGTGCAGGTCGGAGTGACGAATCAGTTCACGATCGGCGGCGGGATGTCGCTCTTCCCGTTCGTCAGTCTCGATGAGCAGGTCTTCTATCTCACGCCCAAGGTCGGGGTGTACACGAGTCCTGGCGTCAACGTCGCGGTGGGTGCACTCGTCGCCGGCGCAAAGGGGATTACCGACGAGTCGCCCGCCGGGATCGGCTACGGCGTGGTGACGCTTGGCGACGAGAACGCGAGCGTGACCGTTGGCTCGGGCTTCGCCTTCGCGCGCGGCAACACGTCGTCGACTGCCGTGCTGATGCTGGGCGGATCGAATCGGATCTCGAGGAGCTTCGCACTCGTGAGCGAGAATTACTTCACCACCGAACGCGATGCGAGCATGCTGCTGTCTGGCGGTGTGCGGTTCATGAGCGAGCATCTCGCGGTGGATCTCGCGCTGTTCGGCGGCAAGGGAATCAACACGCCCATTCCCTACGTGGCGTTCATCTACAAGTGGTGACGTCCGCGCTATTCCTTCGGTAGCGCGAACGCCACGAACGTTCCACCGGATGGCGCGCCGTTCTTGCCGCCACCGCACGCGATGACGACGTACTGCCGCCCGCCGACCATGTAGAGCGATGGCGTCGCATTCCCTGATGCGGGCAGTGTCGCCTCCCAGAGCAGCTTGCCCGTGCGCTTGTCGTAGGCGTGGAACTTCTTGTCGTACGTCGTCGCGCCGATGAAGAGCAACCCGTTGGACGTCACGACTGGACCGCCATAGTTGTCCGTGCCGGTGTTCGTGATGCCCTTCTCGGCGAGCGCAGGATATTCGCCGAAGGGAATCGTCCAGCGAATCGTGCCCTTGTTGAGGTCGACGGCGTTGAGCGTCCCCCAGGGTGGCTTCGTGGCCGGATAGCCTTCGTGATCGAGGAAGATGTTGTAGCCGTCGTTGCGATACTTGAGGTAGTTCGGATTCGCCTTGGCCGTTTCGGCGACGTCGTGGCCAGTGACGAGAAAGTTCGCGAGATCGCTCATGGCACCGTTGTCGAGCGAACCGGCAAAGCCCGGCATGCGGCCCTGCCCCTGCCTGATGATCGCGATGAGCTCGTCGCGCGACTTGCGAGTACCGATGTCGACGAGCGACGGAATCGTGCCCGGCGTGCCCTTCAGGTCAGAGCGATGACAGCTCGCGCAGTTGTTGTCGAACAGCGACTTGTCCGTGCGCGGGATCATCTTGATGAGCCACGCCATCTCGTTGACGTTCACATACAGCAGCCCTGTCTCCGGATCATACGCCGGCCCGCCCCACTCGGCGCCTCCATCGACGCCGGGGAAGATGATCATGCCCGCCTTCGACGGCGGCGCGAACAGGCCGCGCGATTTGTATTGCTGGAAGATCTTGAGTGCCGACGCATGTGCCTCTGGCGTGCGCGTCGTCAGCATGCGTTCGGTGAGCGTCTGGCGGACGAGCGGTGGCGGCTTCTGTGGAAGACGTTGCGTGGGGCTCGTCTTCTCACCGTCGAGCAGGGCGGCCGGCACGCGACGCGTTTCGATGGGAAAGAGCGTCGCGCCGGTCTTGCGATCGAGGAGCCAGACGTGGCCCGTCTTCGTCACCTGGGCGAGTGCGTCGACGGGCTTGCCGTTGCGCGTTACCGTGACGAGGCTCGGCGGCGCGGGGAAGTCGAGATCCCAGAGGTCGTGCTTGACGCCCTGGAAGTGCCAGACGCGCTTTCCGGTGCGGGCGTCGAGCGCGAGGATGGTATTCGCGAAGAGGTTGTCGCCGATGCGATTCGAGCCGTAGAAGTCGAAGGCCGCGGATCCTGTCGCGCCGTAGACCATGCCGAGCTTGTGGTCGACGGTGAGGCCTGCCCATGCATTCGCGCCGCCGGAGATCTTGTACGCTTCCTTCGGCCACGTCTCGTACCCGAATTCACCGGGCCGGGGAATGGTGTGGAAGATCCAGCGCAGCTCGCCGGTATTGGCGTCGTATGCACGGATGTCACCGGGCGATGACGGGAGACTCTCGGCGACCGTGCTGCCGATGATGTAGAGGTCTTCGAAGATGACGCCGGGCGTGCTGGCGCTGACGGTGACGCCTTCGATCGGTCGGCCGAGTCCTTTGCGGAGGTCGACGCGTCCGGAGTCGCCGAAGGTCGTGATGGGTTTGCCGGTGATCTTGTCGAGCGCCCAGAGCCAGTTGCGGTGCGTGAAGTACACGCGGTTGCCGGAGACGGTGACGCCGCGATGGCGAAAGCGTTGTGTCGACGGCTTGCCGAATGTGGGGTCGAACGACCAGAGCTCGCGTCCCGTTGCTGCGTCGAGCGCGATGATGCGGAGCCGAGGGGTGCTGGCGAAGAGCACGCCGTCGACGACGACGGGGTTGGGCTGCATCTCGGAGCCGAGGAACTCGTCGTGTGTCTCGTACGTCCACGCGACCTGGAGCTTGCTGACGTTGGCCGGTGTGATCTGGCCGAGTGTCGAGTGGCGGGTGTTGTCCGTGGTGCCGCCGTAGAGTGGCCAGTCGACGTTCGACTGTGCTTGTGCGGCGAGGGGCAGTCCGAGGAGGAGCGCGACGAGTCGTGTGTGCATTGGGCGAGTATATCGGTCCGTGGTATCGGGGGCTAGTTCGTCACGGCGTTGTGGGGCTTGGATCATTGTATGGTCGTCAGCGGGCACTCCCTCCGTCGGGCCACGCGCTTACACGCTGCGAGCCTCGCAAACTGCCGCGAGTCTCTTGCTCCGGGGGCGTTCGTCGTTGAGGACGTTCTCCGGGAGGCAGTGCTCGTTCGGGGAGACGGCTTCTGAGCGCGCGAGTTCCCGGTGCCAGCCGGGAACGACCCGAGCGCGAAGTGGCCGTCGGAAGGATGCGCGCGACCGACCATAGCGCCCGAACGCGGTTCTGCCCAACTTCGAGCACAATGCCCAGCGTACTGGTAGCACCAACACTCGACGATGTGAACAAGGCGCGGACGCGTATAGCGGACCGCGTGTTGCGCACGCCGCTGCTGCAGTTTCCCGACGCTGGCGACGTACACCTCAAGCTCGAGAGCCTCCAGCCCATCGGATCGTTCAAGCTGCGCGGCGCAGCGAATGCCATGGCGGTCGCAGGCCCCGAGGCGCTCGCGAATGGCGTCTACACGGCCAGCGCCGGCAACATGGCGCAGGGTGTCGCATGGTGCGCACGTCAGCTCGGCGTGCGTTGCCAGGTGATTGTCCCCGAGCACGCGCCGCGCACCAAGACCGATGCCATCGCGCGACTCGGGGGCGAAGTCATCCGCGTGCCGTTCGAGCAGTGGTGGCAAACCCTGGTCAACAAGGGCGCACCAGAAATGGAGGGACTCTTCGTCCACCCCTTCGCCGACGCCGACGTCATGGCCGGCAACGCCACCATCGCGCTCGAGATCTTCGAGGACATCGACGACGTCGACGCCATCATCGTGCCGTACGGGGGCGGCGGACTCGCCTGCGGCATCGCCGCCGCGACACTCGCACTCAGCCCGCGCACGAAGGTCTACGCCGTCGAAGTGGAAACAGCAGCACCACTCACCGCGTCGCTCGCCGCTGGAACGCCAACACCGGTCACACGCACGCAGACCTTCATCGACGGTATGGGCAGCGGCGCCGTCTTCGACGAGATGTGGCCGCTCGTGCAGTCGTTGCTCTCCGGCACCGTCGTCGTCACGGTCGCGCAGATTGCCGCCGCCGTGAAACTGCTCGTCGAACGAGCGTGCATCGTTGCGGAAGGTGCTGGAGCAGCGTCGCTTGCCGCAGCGATGACCGGCAGGTTCGATGGACAGCGCGTCGTCTGCATCGTCAGCGGTGGCAACATCGACATGGAAACGCTCGCGACGATTCTGCGCGGCGACATTCCGTAGCGTGCCTTCACACAGGACGAACACGATGAAGTGCTTCATTGCCGCTCTCGGGCTCACGATGATATCGACTCCCCTCGTCGCGCAGACTCCGCCACGTCAAACCGAGAGCGACGCCTACACGCGCTACGAGCTCCTCGCGCCTGGCTCGGCGAAGTTCCGCATCATCTACGAAGTCACCGCGTCCACCGTCGGCGCGACGCACTACTTCAATCCCATCCGCAAAGGCAGCATCGCCACCGACGAATCGGTGATCGATCGCGCCACCGGCAAGCCGCTCGCGTTCGGTGTCGTCGGATGCGCCGAAGCACGACTCGGCGGCGTCCGCTGCACCGACACCACGCAGACGTACATCAAGGTCACCCTCGCGCGGCCCGTCCCTGCCGACGGTGGTGAAGGACGCGTGCTGATCCTCAAGACGTATCAGGACTCGCTCAGCTATTTCAAGCGCGGCGACACCATCGTCTTCACCCGCCCACTCGGCATCAAGCGCAACGCGGTCGTGCTCCCGAAGGACTACGAGCTCGTCTCGTCGAGCTTTCCATCGCAGGTGCTTCAGGAACCAGACGGCAGCGTCGGCATCAGTTTCTGGAATGACACACCGTCCGAGGCCGCCGTGACGATGCGCGCCGTGCCCGTGAAGAATGTGCTCGTCGCCAAATCGTCCGTCGCACCACGACTCGTCGACCGTGCACACCAGAATCGCGAGATCGTCTATTTCCTGCGCCAGCCCGAGACGAACGCCTTCGACCTCTATCACGACTACACGGAGCTGTGGCCCGGCGTCAGCACCTATCTCAACATCGTCCGCGCCGGAAGCACCGTCTCCAATCCGCGGGCGATCAACCTCGACACCGGCGAGCAGCTCGCGTACGACATCCTCAAGGGCGACGCGATCACCACCGCGAAGCTCGACGTGAAGGACGTCACGCCGCAGACGGAAGTCGTCCGCTTCCGCTTTCCCGCCGTCGCTGCCGGCTCTTCCGTACGTCTCCGCATGTTCGAGACGTACACCGACACCGCGCGCTACAAGCTCGTCGGCGACGAGCTCGTATGGGATCGCAGCTTCGGCCGGCCGACGAATGCCGTCGTCCTCCCGGCAGGATGGATGCTCACCAACAGCTCCATCCCGGCCACTGTGAGCA
>JBDSML010000160.1:0-6951 GCA_039915865.1 Gemmatimonadaceae bacterium
CGTCCAGAGTGACATCGGACAAAATCACCGCCCGCGACGACCCATGCCATGGCTCACCGTCGTGAGCCGCCTTTAGCTCCGCCAGTAGTCGTTCACGCTCGCTCATCTCAGGGCGTGCTCCATCGCGCGCCATCCAACGAGATCAATCGATCCGCCTCCGCCGGACCCCAGCCTCCCGCCGCATAGGTCGGCATCGGGTTCGCCGCGTGCTCCTCCCAGTACTTGAGCAACGGGTCGATGATCTTCCACGCCGCTTCGACCTCGTCGCTCCGCGTGAACAGCGTCATCTCGCCGATCATCACGTCGAGCAACAGCGTCTCGTACGCTGGCGCCGCCGTCTCACCGAACGCCTCGGCATAGGAGAAATCCATGTCTACCGGCGCCACCTCGAGATGCTGCGTGAGTGCCACCGCTGCGCCGGGCACCTTCACCTCGAAGTTCAGCGATACGCCTTCGTTCGGCTGCACACGCATGACGAGCACGTTCGGCGCGAGCTCGCGATGCGCCCCCTCTCCGCCGAACATCAGGTGTGGCGGCGCCTGGAACGTCACCGCGATCTCGGAATACCGCTTGGCCATCCGCTTGCCGCTGCGGAGGTAGAAGGGAACGCCCTTCCACCGCCAGTTGTCGATGTGAAAGCGTGCCGCGGCATACGTCGGCGTCGGTGAATCAGGCGCGACGTCCGGCTCCTGCCGATAGCCCGAGACGAGATTGCCCTTCATCAACCCCGCGGAATACTGCGCGCGGACCGCACTCGTGGGGATCGATTCCGGAGTGAGCCACCGAATCGACTTCAGCACCTTCACCTTCTCGTCGCGCACCGCGTCCGCCGTCATGCTCGGCGGCGGCTCCATGGCGGTCAGCGCCAGAAGCTGCATCAGGTGATTCTGGAACATGTCGCGCACGACGCCCGCTTCCTCGTAGTACTTGCCGCGCGCCTCCACGCCGACCGACTCAGCGGCCGTGATCTGCACGTGCGAGATCCAGCGTCGATTCCACAGCGGCTCGAAGATGGAGTTCGCGAAGCGGAGCACGAGGATGTTCTGGACCGTCTCCTTCCCCAGAAAATGGTCGATGCGGTAGACCTGATGTTCGGCGAACAGTGAGAGCACGAGCGCATTCAGCGAGCATGCCGTCTCGAGGCTGTGTCCGAACGGCTTCTCCACCACCACGCGCGCCCACGGACGCTCCTGCGGATCGTTGTGCCTCGGCACCAGCCCGCTGTCAGCGAGGTGACGCACGATCGGCTCGAACACGCTCGGCGGCACCGCAAGGTAGAAGAAGCGGTTGCGCTCTTCCTCTGGGCGCGCGGCCTCGATCTCGGCAAGACGCACCTTGATGGCATCGTACGCCGACGCGTCCGTCGCCTCGCCGCCCGAATAGAAAATTCGCTGTGCGAGCCACTGCCAGACCTCTTCGTCGACGGTCTTCACTTCTTCGGATTCGGACAGTGCCTCGCGCATCTTCTCGCGAAAGGACTGGTCCGTCTCCGACGCATCGCGCCCGACACCGAGCACGGCGAACGACGGCGAGATGAGATGCTCGGCCGCGAGTGAATAGAGCGCCGGAAAGAGCTTGCGCTTCGTGAGGTCGCCGGTGGCGCCGAAGATCACCATCGTACACGGGTCGGCCCGCTCGGGCTGGTGCTGTCCGATCGTGCCGAACTGGCTCGTCGGCCGAGCGCGCACGCTGGCGCCCGCGGGAGGAGTCGGCGTCGTCATCAGCCCTCCTTCTTCACGGCGTGCCCGCCAAACTCGTTGCGCAGCGCGGCGAGCACCTTGGCGCCGAACGAATCCTCCTGACGCGATCGCAGACGCATCAGCAGCGAGAGCGTGATCACCGGTGCAGGGACGTCGATGTCAATCGCTTCCTGCACAGTCCAGCGTCCCTCGCCGGAGTCGGAGACGTAACCTTTCAGCTTCGAGAGCTTCGGGTCGATCTCGAACGCGTGTGCAGCAAGCCCATTCAACCACGAGCGCACCACACTGCCATGCTGCCACAGTTCGGCAATCTGGCGCAGGTCGAGACTCGGAAACGTCTTTGACGACGCGAGGATCTCGTAGCCTTCGCCGTAGCCCTGCATCATTGCGTACTCGATGCCGTTATGCACCATCTTCACGTAGTGCCCCGCGCCCGACGGCCCGACGTACGCGTACCCGCCCTCCGGCGCGAGCGCGAGGAAGATCGGCTCACAGTGCTTCACCGCGTCGGCGTTGCCACCGACCATGAGGCAGTAGCCGTTCTCCAGCCCCCACACGCCACCGCTCGTTCCCGAGTCGATCAAGTGCATGCCCTTCTCGGCAAGCCGCGCCGAGCGCGCAATGGAATCCTTGAAGTTCGAGTTGCCGCCGTCGATGATGATGTCGCCCTTCTCCATGAGTTCGGAGAGCGCATCGATGGTGTCATCGGTGGGCTTGCCGGCGGGCACCATGATCCAGACGATGCGCGGCCCCTCGAGCTGCTTGACGATGCTGGCGAGGTCCGTTGCCGGCTTGGCGCCGAGTCCCGCGTACTTCGAGACGACAGCCGCATCGCGATCGAAGGCGACGACGGTGTGTCCGCCGCGCATGAGCCGCTCGGTCATGTTGCCGCCCATCTTGCCGAGACCTATCATCGCTAGTTGCATGACCCGTGAGGTAGAAGTTTTCTATTTGTCGTCCCGATCAAGGGAGCGACCTGCTCTTCCGTCGTACGCTGTTCCTCTAACTCGACACGAGAACAGCCCGCGCCGGCGCCCCATCGAGCCCCGGAAAAAGAATGGGCAGGCAGCGCAACTCGTAGTTCCCGGCCGGCACGTCGCTGAGCAACAACCCTTCCACGATGATGATCCCGCGCTCGAGCAGCGTCCGATGCGTCTTGTGGTGCCCCGAATGGAACTGCTCGACCGACAGGTAGTCCACGCCGACCAGCTGCACGCCGAGCGACGCGAGATACTCCGCGCCGTCCGGTGCGACGTACGTGTAGTCAGGATGGAATTCCGTGCTGCCGCTCGCGAGCCACGCGGAGTTGCGCGTCTTCAACAGGATGCGCGTGACGCCGGACAGATCATGTGCGCTCAGCTCCGCTTCACCGATGCTCAGCACCGAATCCTCGAAGGCGAGCAGCCGAGCGGGCCCCATCAACACGTCGAGCGAAAGCGCGTCGACGCCCGCGCCGTCGTCGAAGAAATGCTTCGGCGCGTCGACGTGCGTGCCCGTGTGCGAGCCGAAGTCGAGCCGCGAGACATTGGCGCCCGCACCCTGCGAGATCGCCTGCTGCGCCGTGATGGAGATCGCCGGATTGCCGGGGTAGATCAGGCCGCCGTTCCGAAGGGGCAGCGAGATGTCATATACAGTGCGTCGGACAGGGCTCATTGTTCGGTGTCCACGTTGGGTGTCTCGTCGGGAAGCAGCGCGCTCTTGATCAGGTAGCCACCGGCCTCGCGCAGCGCGCGCGCGACGGCGCGACGTCCCTCATCCTGCGCGGACTGCAGCGCGCGTCGGCTCGCGCGAAAACGGCGTCCCGACTCGACGACGAACAGGTCGCAGAGCGCGAGTTCGTGTTCGCAGCCAGCCTCGCCCTTTTCCTCGAGCAACTGCTGTGTGCGAGCGATGACGCTTGCCGTTGCGAACATCTCGATCGCCATGTCGCTCAGCCGTTCGAGCTCCTGCTGGCGATCCACCACTTCCTTGCGATACGCGCGAATGATGCGCTCCGCGCCGTCCTTCAACTCGGCGATGTGCTTCTCGAAATGCCTGGCGTGCCCCTGCAGCCGTTCGTGCAGCGCGACGTCGATCGTCGGCGTATCGCCAAGACTCCGTGCGAGTCGCGCGGCGGCGTACTCCGAGAGCAGGCCGAGATTCTTCAGCGGCCGCTTGAGTGCGAGGCCGAGCTCCTTCAGTTCCTCGGCCGGACCCTGGATGCCGTTGAGCGCGATGAACAGCCGCAGGATTTCATTCGTGCCCTCGAAGATGCGATTGATCCGCGAATCGCGCAGCTGTCGTTCGTACGGATAGGGCTTCACGAACCCGCGCCCGCCGGCGATCTGCACCATCTCGTCTGCCGCGCGCCAGAGCATCTCGCTCGCGAACACCTTGCAGCATGCCGCCTCGAGTGCGTACTCGCCGTCCGCCGCGGCCGCGAGACGAGTCAGCTGGCCGAGCATCGCGTCCGAGGCATAGAGGTCGCTCGCGGTGCGGGCGAGCTTGCGCTGCGTGATCTCGAAGTCGACGATCGGCCTCCCGAACTGCACGCGTGACTCCGAGAACTCCACCATCTGCCTGAGGAACTTCCGCGTGCCCGTGGTGCACCCGGCGGCGAGCGTCATCCGTCCTGCATTGAGCACCTGTACGGCGACGCCGAACCCCTTGCCGACCGTGCCGAGGACGTGGTCGGCGGGCACGCGCATTCCATCGTAGACGAGCTCCGCCTGCGTACTGCCGCGGATGCCCATCTTCCGCACCGTGCCGACGACCTTGAAGCCCGGCATGTCCGGGCGGATAATGAAGGCCGTCGGACGGAGCACCGTTTTGCCGTCTTTCTCGACCGGCGTCTGTGCGAACGTGGCGATCACGCCGGCGCGGTGACCGTTGCCAATCCAGTGCTTGTGGCCGGTGAGCGTCCAGCTGCCGTCGTCGTTGGGCTGCGCCTGCGACACGATGTGCTGCGCATCCGATCCCGTCTCGGGCTCGGTCAGCGCGTACGCGGCGAGTGTCTCACCACGCGCCAGCATCGGCAGGT
Source organism: Gemmatimonadaceae bacterium (assembly GCA_039915865.1). Classification (GTDB taxonomy): domain Bacteria; phylum Gemmatimonadota; class Gemmatimonadetes; order Gemmatimonadales; family Gemmatimonadaceae; genus AG11. Next base: position 4,720 of record JBDSML010000160.1, read on the forward strand.
AGCGTTGCTTCTGCTCGTCGGTGCCGAAGAGGACGATCGCCTTGGCGCCCAGCCCGCAGTGCACCGCGACGAGAACGCCAAGCGATGCGTCCAGGCTCGACAGCGCGCCGAAGACATGTGAGTAGGCGGCGGGCGAGAGTCCGAGCCCGCCGTATTCCTTCGGGATGGAGATGCCGAGCCAACCGGTCTCGGCGAGTCCTTGGATGACTTCGTCGGGGATCATCTCCTCTTCGTCGAACCGCGCCGGATCGATAAGCCCCTGGCTCATTCGCTCGAGCTCGCTGAGGAGGCGGCGGACCGTCCTCGTCTCCTCCGGATCGCGCTCGTCGAGCGAGGCGGGGAACGGGAAGAGCAGGCTGTCGTGGATGGCACCAGCGAAGATGCCTCGCACGAAGGAGGGTGCGTCGTCACTCATGCGCGAAGCTTAGGTGGCGGTGGGCGGCGGCACCAGCAGCCGTTGCGTGCTAACGAATCGCAACGGATCATTGTGACATGACACGACTCCCCCTCCGCGCTGCGCCGATTGCTGCGCTGCTCCTCGCCGCACTTTCCGCCTGCAGCCACACGCCAGCTGTCGTTCCCGCTCCGGCGCCCGCCCCAGCCGTCGTCCGCACGAACTACGCGACCGGCGAGGATGTGCTCGCCGCGATGCGCTTCAAGTACGACGAAAAATGGTACAAGACCCTCACCTTCAAGCAGCAGACGTCGCGCCTCACCGCCGACGGCAAGTGGAACGTGCAGACCAGGTACGAAGCGATGAAGATACCGGGCAGCCTGCGCATCGACTTCGATCCCATCAGCGCGGGCAATGGCGTCATCTACGCTCGTGACAGCGCGTTCACGGTGACCGGCGGCCGAGCGTTGCGCGGTTCACCGTCGATCAACGATCTGCTGCTCCTCGGTTTCGACGTCTACGGCAACACCACGTCGCGCACCGCGGCGATCCTGCGCAAGGAGGGCTTCGATCTCACGCGCGTGCATGCCGACGTTCTCGACGGACGTCCGATGATCGTCGTCGGCGCGCGCGCCGGTGACACGCGCTCCAAGCAGTTCTGGATCGACGCCGAGCGGCTGTACTTCGTCCGGCAACTGTCGGCTGCGCCGCGCGATTCGACGAAGGTGCAGGAAGTTCGCTTCGTGAATTACCGTCGTGAAGGCGACGGCTGGATTGCGCCGCGCGTGGAGATTCATACGGATGGCAAGCTGGTGTTCTTCGAGGACTATTCCGACATCAAGACCAACGTCGCTCTCGATGATGCGTTGTTCGATCCGAGCAAGTGGAAGACCGCGAAGCATTGGGTCACACCGTGAGCTTGAACAGCAAAATGAAGATCCGCCACCTCGCATCACTGCTCGCTCTCGTGCCGACGGTCCTCACCGCGCAGCAGGCAACAGGCACCGTCGTTCTCCGCGCCGCTCGACTCATCGACGGAACCGGCGCCGCCGTTGTGCAGAACGGCGTCGTCGTCGTCACGGACGACAAGATTGTCGCGGCTGGCAAGGAAGGCTCGGTCACCATCCCGGCCAACGCGCGCGTCATCGACCTCGGCGACGCCACCCTGATGCCTGGCTTCATCGACGCCCACACGCACATCATCGGACGCAGCCTGGCCGATCCCAAGGGCGACGACGCCAACGTCCGCGACTACGACAGCTATGGCGCCATCATCGGCGTCGAGAACGCGCGCAAGACGCTGATGGCCGGCTTCACCACCATTCGCGTCCTCGGTTCACCCAACTTCGACGACATGGCCCTTCGGCAGGCCATCACCGATCGCGTTGTGGTCGGTCCGCGCATGCAGAACGCCGGACACTCGTTCGGCATCACCGGCGGCCACTGCGACGAGAACGGCTACAGGCCCGGCCTCATGGACGCCGACTATCGCACCGGCGTCGCCGACGGCGCAGATGAAGCGCGCAAGGCCGTGCGCTATCAGGTGAAGTACGGCGCCGACGTCATCAAGATCTGCGCGACCGGCGGCGTGCTCTCCGACGGCGATGCCGTCGGCACCACGCAGTACACGCTCGAGGAGATGAAGGCCATCGTCGACGAAGCGAAGAAGCTCGAGCGCAGAGTCGCCGCGCACGCGCACGGCGCCGAGGGCATCAAGCTCGCCACGCAGGCCGGTGTCGCGAGCATCGAACACGGCTCGTTCCTCGACGAGGAAGGCGCGAAGCTGATGGCGCAGCACGGGACGTACCTCGTTCCGACGCTCTCCGCGGGCGAAGCAG
>JBDSML010000257.1:0-9009 GCA_039915865.1 Gemmatimonadaceae bacterium
CCTGAACAACAAGATCGCCGCGCTTGCCGGTGTGGCGGGCAGCGCCGAAGCGGCGCCGACGAAGCAGACGACCGTGGTGTTCACGCAGCTGTCCGCGCAGCTCGATGTCGAGCTGGTCAAGATGAAGAAGGCGCTCGACGCACGACTGCCGGCCATCAATGCGACGCTTCGGAAAGCTGGTCAACCGGAGATCGTCGCCAAGCCAGTGGACCGACCGGCGCCACCGATCACCATCAGCGACGATGCCGATGCCGACCCGGGTGGGATCTAGCACGATGGAGCGCGCCCGATGACGGGCGTGCTTCTTTATCAATGGAGCACGGCGGCGCAGCTCATCTCGGTCCTGATGATCGCGCTGTTCTACGCCACGCTCGCGCGGTCGCTGCGCCGCGCGGACGTGGTGTGGTGGGCGCGAAGCTGGTGGTGCAACTTCGCCGCACTGGCGCTGGCCTTCACCTATTGGTTCTTCACGCCGCCGCCATTCGGGACCATTGTCGTCCGCGCGCTGTACGTCGGCGGAAAATTCGCCTACGCGTTGCTGCTCATCGAGGGCGCGTGGGCGTTGCGCGCTCCAGGCGGAACGTGGCTGTCGCGACGAGCGCTGAGCATCATCATCGGCGCGTCCGTGCTGCTGGGGGCCGTGGTGCTCTCCACCATCAACCTGGTGGGCATCGCCGTGCAGGGAACGATGGGCGTGCTGTTCCTCTGGTGCGGTGTGGTGCTTTTTCGCGAACGAGCGAAGCTCGCCGCGTGGCTCGGCATCGCCTTCCTGGCCCGTGGCAGCTTCGCGCTGGTCGAAGCCTTCGCCTACGGAGCGAACACCGCTCCGCCGGGCACCTTCTCACCCGAGCTGGCATCCAGGATCGCGCTCTTCCTCGGCGCACACTCCTCGATCGACATTGCGGCCGAGTGGTTACTCGCACTCGGGGGGGTTGTGGCGCTGGCACGCCGTAGCCAAGACGAGTTGCAGACGGCGAACGAGGGCCTCCTCTGCGTGCAGGGTGAGCTGCGGCGCCTCGTCGACGTCGATCCCCTCACCGAGCTCGCCAACCGGCGCGTGCTGCCAGAGGCGTTTCGCGACGTGTTCATGAGTGGCGCGGCGCTCGTGTTCTGCGACATCGACGACTTCAAGCAGGTGAACGACACATACGGTCATCCTGCCGGCGACGTCTGCCTTCAGCGATTTGCCGGCGCGCTGCGCACGACGTTTCGTCCCACCGACGTCATCGTGCGCTATGCGGGCGACGAGTTTCTCGTCGTCTGCAAGGGGATGGAGCTGAGCCTCGCCCATGCGCGCGTCGAGCGGCTTCGCGCGAAGCTCGCCGAGGGCGGACGTACCGAGATCCCACTCGAGTTCTCAGCGGGGATCGTCGAGCTGCGGCCGCAGCAGGACGCCGAGGAGGCACTGCGTGACGCGGACGCGGCGATGTACGCGGCGAAGACGACGAGGGTGTGAGAGCCACGGCGAAAGAGCAGGTCCCTCGACGTCGCTCGGGACGACGACAGTGTTGCTACTCGATCTGCCCGCCCTCGAGCGCCATGCCCATCGTATGGAAACCCTTGTCGACATACAGCGTGGTCCCGGTGATTCCCGACGCCATGGGCGAACAGAGGAATGCGGTGGCCGCACCGACCTCACTGGCCGCGAGCTCCTCGCTGAGCGGTGCATTCAGCTTCACGTAGGCGACCATCCGCTCGATGATGCCGATGGCCGATGCGGCACGGGACGCGAACGGGCCGGCCGACACCGTGTTGACTCGGACGCCATACTTCCGGCCAGCCTCGTAGGCGAGCAGGCGAGTGTCGCTCTCGAGTGCCGCCTTCGCGCTCGACATGCCGCCGCCGTAGCCGGGGATCACGCGCTCGCTCGCCATGTACGTGAGCGACGCGAAGGCGCCATGCGGCCGCATGAGCGGGCCGAAGCGCGCGACCATGCTCACGAGCGAGTAGGCGCTCGCGCTGATGGCGGCGAGGTAGCCGTTGCGGCTCGTCTCGAGCAGCGGCTTCTTCACCTCGGGGCCGTTCGCGAGCGCATGGACCACTATGTCGAGAGGCGTTTCACCGAAGTCGGCGACGAGTTGCGCGGCGAGTCCGTCGATGGAGCAGTCGCCGACGTCCTTGTATCGCTTGCTCGTGCGCAGTTCCTCCGGCATGGCGTCGAGCGTGTCGAACACTGCGTCGAGGGGATAGATCCTCTCGAAGTCGAGAAGCGAGCCGTCGCTGAGGCGCCGCGACTCGTCCATCCTTCCGCGCTCGAGCAGGTTCATGAAGATGTTCAGCGCGGGCGGCCACGTTCCCACGCAGACGGACGCACCCGCCTCGGCGAGAGCCTTCGCGATCGCGAATCCGAAGCCGCCGTCGTCCGCCACGCCGGCGACGAGCGCCCGGCGTCCTGTCAGGTCGATGTTGAGCATTGGACCAGTATGTCACGGAAGACGGGCCGAACAAAGGGGGGAGTGGTGCGTCATCTGCGGGTAATGCGGACCGTCGTGCGGGCACGTAACGTGTAAGAGTGCCGCGACACGTGAAATCCCCGTTGCAGACTAGCTCGTCAATGCCAAGCGGCGCCGAGACCCCGAAATTTCTGGTGGAACGGCGTATTTCGGTCGTTTCCGCCGGCCCCGCGTTCGCTCGGGGCCTTTGGCGAATTGCTGCCGCGGACGTCTCCAGCGGCAACGACGTCAAGCTCCTGCACGATGGTCCCGCGACGTTCGACGTCATGTGCGAGGCGATCGCGCAGGCCCGCGAGACCGTGGTGCTCGAGGCGTACATCCTCCGTTCCGACGAGGTCGGCCAGCGCATCGGTGGAGCGCTGATCGATGCGGCGAAGCGTGGCGTCCAGGTCCGCGTCCTCAGCGACTGGATCGGGATGCGCGGCATCTCGGCGCAGTATCTCGCTGGGTTGAAGAAAGCCGGCATCGTTCATCGAGTCTTCAGTCCGCCCGGCTGGCGGCGGTGGCTTGGTCTCATTCCGCGCGACCACCGCAAGCTGCTCGTGGTGGATTCGGAGATCGGTGTCACCGGCGGTGTGGGGATCGGAAACGAGTGGATGGGAGAGACGAAGCGGCACCGCGGCCATTGGCGCGATACTGCCGTTCGCATCGAGGGACCTGCCGCGCAGGACATGCAGCAGGCGTTCAACACGATGTGGGAGCGCGCGACCAAGCGTGAGCGACGAGGATCGGATCGGCTCACGAGCCGAATCGCGCGGGGCGCACATCTCGATCCCGCGACGGCGAAGCCGGCGCTGGTGGGGATCATCGAGGGGGAGCCGCTGCGGCTACGCGTGGCGCGTGCGCTGCAGATTCAGGCGATATCCGCGGAGCGGTCGATCTGGATCGCCAATGCCTACTTCGTTCCGAGCTGGTCCGAGATGGAGGCGCTCATAGGTGCGGCCCGCGACGGTGTGGATGTGCGCATCCTCGTTCCGCAGCGCAACGATCATCGATGGGTGTCGATGTTGACGCGCAGCTACTATCGGCGGCTGCTGACGAACGGTGTGCGCATCTGGGAGTGGAAGGGCACGATGATGCACGCGAAGACGAGTGTGGTCGATGGACGCTGGGTGCGTGTCGGCTCGACCGACTTCAACCCACTCGGCGTCGCGATCAACTTCGAGCTCGACGCAGTGATCGAGGATGCGAGGCTCGGCGCGAGGGCCGAGGCGATGTTCCTGGAGGATCTCGAGGGGTCGAGGGAGATAACCATGCACAGCCGAGTGATTCGTCGATGAGAGTGGGGTGGAGAAGAGTGGGGCTGGGGCTCGTGCTTTCCATGGCGGTAGCTCAGCCGGCAACGGCGCAGGCAGATTCGACGACGTCGTTCGGGCCGTTGTTCACGAGGGCAGATGGATTGCTCGCGGGCAGCATCGTGATCGGGACGATCTTCGCCCAGCGGCTCGACGATCACTATGCGGCGCGATTGCAGGACTCGTCGACGCAGGCGAACAAGAAGTTGCAGGCGTTGGCGACGTTCGTGCGCACGACGGCAGCACCCGGTGCGCTGATCATCGGCACGACGATGTACGCGGTGGGGCGGATCACGAAGCAGGAGCGGATGGCCGAGCTCGGACTGCACGGGACCGAAGCACTGCTGCTCGGTGAGCTGACCGGTGGCATCATCAAGGGGTTCGTCGGCCGCCAGCGACCGTACGTGCGCCCCCGCAATCCGCACAGCTACGGTTTCCTGCGCGGCTTTGGCCAGGGCGATCAGTACCGGTCTTTTCCCTCCGGCCACACATTGGCTGCGTTTGCCGCCGCCTCGGCGGTGACGAGCCAGACGTCGAACTGGTGGCCGAACTCGCGCATCTTCATTGGAACGGCGATGTATGGCGGCGCAGCGCTGACGGGGATCTCGCGGATGTACGACAACCGGCACTGGGCGAGCGATGTGATCGTCGGTGCGGGGATTGGGACGTTCGCCGGGCTGAAGGTGGTTCGCTTCAACAATTCGCACTCCGGCAACAAGCTCGACACATGGTTGCTCTCCGCGTCGATCACGCCGACGAGCGATGGCGGACATGCGCTTCGGTGGTCGCTGATGCCTGGCGTCGCGATCGGCAAGAGGCCACCGGGCCACTGAGCCGGATGATGCGATGAAGCGCGGCGCTAAGAGCGGCATCTTCATCATCGCGCCCATCGAGGGCCCGATCGGCGACCGCATCGCGTCGCTGCAGGCCGACCACGACCCGCGGATCCTGAAGCTGGGCAAGCCACACGTGACGATCGCGGGTTCGTCGGGGGTTGGTCCTGTTGCCGCGAATACGATGCTCGAGGAGCTCGAGGCGGCGCTGCGTCCAATCGCGGAGAGCACGCCGCCGATCACGCTGCGCTTCGCTCCGCCGACGCGGTTCATGCAGACGGAGATCGTGGTGTTGCCGCTCGATCCACATGGTCCGCTGCGGACATTGCACGAGCGGATCAAGATGAGTGGCCTGCGTGCCGCGCCGCCGCGGTTCTTCTTCACGCCGCATGTGACGTTGAGCCTCTATCGCGAGCTGCCGAAGGACGTGTTGAATGCTCTACTGCGTGAGCGGTTCGACGAGTCGGTGGTGGTGGATCGGATCGAGGCGCATCTCACGCAGGACACAGGGGAATCGCGGCGGTTGTTGACCTTGCCGCTCACGGGGACGTTGCAGGCGACCTGAACGACGGAACGCTGTGCGCGCTACGCGCGCGGACAGCGGTGAGGCAGTCACAGCGTAAATCTGCGATGGCGCAGCCTGCGTCTTCTTCTGCGATGCGTAGTCAGGCCTTTTGGTCTTTATGACGCCAATCGAGGGTCGGTGCTGCTAGTTTGGGCGAGACACAATTGCCAACGCGCCCAGCCGATGATCGACCCAATACTCGCCGCCCTCGACGCTGACACCACGAGCGCCGCCGCCGCTGAAATCACCTCGCTCGTCGTCGCCTATCTCGACGCGACGCGAGACACCGATGGACCGGTGAGCACCTCGCTCACCTCTGCGCAGATCGCCGCCCGGTTCGACGAGCCGCTGCCGCTCGATGGCGCATCGCTCGCGCACGTCGCCGCTCGGCTGCGCGATGACGTCATGTCCGACTGCAACCGGCTCTTTCATCCGCGCGCGATGGGCCACCAGGTGTCGCCGCCGCTGCCTGCCGCCATCTGGACAGAGGCACTCATCGGCGCGCTGAACCAGTCGGTTGCGGTCGCCGAGATGTCGCCGACGGCGACGGTGATGGAGCATCGCGTCGTGCGGTGGATGTGCGAGCTCGCGGGGTACGGTGCAGGCTCTGGAGGCACGCTGACGAGCGGCGGCACCGAGGCGACGCTCACCGCGTTGCTGGCCGCGCGATCGGCGACGATACCCGATGTGTGGACGAACGGCGTCGGTGCGAATCCGCCGGTCGTCGTCTGTGGCGAGCATACGCACTACGCCGTCGCGCGCGCGGTGGGCGAGCTCGGGATCGGGATGCGGAATGTCGTGACCATCCCGTCGCGAGATTTTCGTATGGATACCGCGGCGTTGAAAACCGCGCTCGACCGCCTCCAGAGCGAGGGACGAGCCGTGATGGCGGTCGTCGCCACCGCGGGTTCCACGGCCACCGGCTCGTTCGACGATCTGGAGACGATCGGCATTCTCTGTGACGTGCGTGGACTCTGGCTCCATATCGACGGCGCCCACGGCGCATCCGCACTGCTGAGCAGTCGGCAACGCGGACGGTTGCGCGGCCTCGCACGTGCGCGATCGATCGCGTGGGATCCGCACAAGATGATGCTGCTGCCGCTCGCCGCGGGCCTGGTCCTCGTGCGCGACGAACGCGATCTCGAGAGCGCATTCTCGCAGCGCGCGCCGTATCTCTTTCACGGGGCCGAGGGCGAACGCTCGTGGGATCAGGGGACGCGCAGCTTTCAGTGCTCGCGTCGAGCGGACGTCATCAAGCTGTGGGTCGCGCTGCAGCGCTACGGGGCCGACGGCATCGGTGCGCTCTACGACCGCCTGTGCGACCTGGCGATGGCGATGCACGACATGCTCGTCGAGCATCCGTCGTTCGAGGTGCTGCACGAACCGGAAGGAAACATTCTGTGCTTTCGCTGGATTGGGAACGGATCGCTGGGCGACGAGGCGCTCGATGTCGTCAACCGAGACCTGCGCGATCGGTACAATAGATCGGGCGCCGGATGGGTCACGGCCACCAACCTCGGCGGGCGACGCGTGTTGCGAGTGACGATCATGAATCCGCGAACCACGGTCGGCGACGTGCGAGCGGTGATGAATGGATTGGCAGGAGAAGCGGACAAAATCCCGACTAGCGCCAGCTGAACGGCGCTTCCTTATTTCAGCGCGACACTTCCCCATATCCGGTCACTCCCATGCGAGCCAACAACATTCTCGAGACCATCGGCAACACGCCGCACGTGCGCATCAACCGCCTGTTCGCCGACGCGGGACACGGCGTCGAAGTCTGGTTCAAGCTCGAGCGGGCGAATCCCGGTGGCAGCATCAAGGATCGCATCGGTCTCGCGATGATCGAGGATGCGGAGCGTCGCGGTGCGTTGAAGCCAGGGTCGGTGATCATCGAGCCGACGTCGGGCAACACGGGTATCGGACTGGCGATGACGGCCGCGGTGAAGGGCTATCGGTGCATCCTCTGCATGCCCGATTCCTTCTCCGTCGAGCGCCGTCGCCTGCTGGTGGCGTACGGCGCTGAGCTCGTGCTCACGCCGCGCGAGCTCGGGATCAACGGCGCAATCGCGAAGGCCGAGGAGATCGCGGCGGCGACGCCGAACTCGTGGATTCCGCAGCAGTTCGAGAATCCGGCGAATGTCGAGGTCCACAAGAAGACCACGGCGCTGGAGATCCTGCGCGACTTCCCCGAGGGGCTCGACTACCTGATCACCGGCGTCGGCACGGGTGGACACATTTCCGGCGTGAGCGAGGTGCTCAAGCAGACGATGAAGAACCTGAAGACGTTTGCGGTGGAGCCGGCGAAGTCGACGGTATTGAGTGGCGGCACGCACTCGCCGCACAAGCTGCAGGGCATTGGCGCCGGCATCATCCCGGGCAACTTCCATGCGGCGACCGTCGACGGCTATATCCAGGTGACGGAAGAGGACGCGTTCAGCTACACGGTTCGCGCCGCCAGGGAGGAGGGGATTTTCGTTGGGCCGTCGTCGGGTGCGGCGTTGGCGGCGGTGGCGAAGAAGCTTCCCGAAATCCCGAACGGGAGCAAGGTGCTGGCGTTCAACTACGACACGGGTGACCGGTATTTGTCGGTGGAGGGGCTGTTTCCTACAGTGCCTTCCTGATCGCCTTCTCGATGTCCTGATCCCCACCGACGCCCGTATACACCACCTTCCCCGACTTATCGAGCACCACCACATACGACGTCGCCGGAACATCCCACTTTCCGGTGGCGTCCCCGCTCGTGTCATACAGCTGCTCGCCCGGCACACCATGCTTCGCGACATGCAGCTTCACGCGGTTGACGCTCTGGTTTACGCTCACCGCCACCGCGACGAACTTCACCCGGCTGCCATACGTCGCCTGCGCCTTCTTCATCGCCGGCAACAGTGCCTCACAGTTCTCGCACCACGTCGCCCAGAACTCGATCACCGCAGGACCCTTCGCCACCTGCGCCAGGTCGACGGTCTTTCCATCGAGTGTCTGCAGCCTGACCGACGGCGCCTGCGTGCCGATCGACAGGCCAGAATCCTGCGCATTCGCCACGCGCGGCGGCGGCAGTACCATGCCACCAGCAATCAACGTCAGCGCCAAACCGGCCTTCAGCAAGAAGTCCATCATATGAGCAACTGTCCCATTTTCACGAGGTAGTACTCGGCGGCACCGAGCATGACGAGCGCGAACACCTTCTTCACCGTCACCATCCAAGCGCCGGCGCGCGGCAGGCGAGCCAACCCTCCCGTCGACAGCCCAACCACCACGAGCAACGCACACATCCCCAGCGAGAACGTCAGCAAGTACACGAAGCCGAGCATGGCGTTGTGCGTCACCGTCACCCACGTCAGCACCGCAGCCATGACCGGCGCCGAGCACGGAGCAGCGACGAGCCCGGACATCGCACCCATCGCGAACGCGCCGGAAAACCGCCCCGCCGTACCCAGATTCGACGCGCGGGCCATGATACCCGCCGGAACCCGAATCGGTACCACGTCCACCATGCTCAACCCCGCGAGGATGAGGACGTTGGCCATGGCGAAGTACAGCCAGGGATTCGTACTCACACTGCCGAACAACGTTCCCGTGAGCCCGGCAAACACGCCCAGCGCTGAATACACGCCCGCGAGGCCGGCGACATACGTCAGCGTCAGCAGCACGGGGCGCATCCGCGAGGTCTGGACCTCCCCTGTCGACTGCCCGCCGACGATCGCCGCCGTGATGGGGATCATCGGATACACGCACGGCGTCAGGCTTGTGAGCACGCCGCCAAGGAAGAGGGCGGGTAATGCCAGCAAGGGATTGCCGTTGAGCTGCTGCGTCAGGGAGAGGTCAGCCACGAATTCCGGATTGGCGCGTTGGTGTTGCGG
>JBDSML010000181.1:0-30944 GCA_039915865.1 Gemmatimonadaceae bacterium
TTTCGCCCTCGCTCAGCGTGCGCAGCAGCATCGCTTGCGCAACTGCGGACAACTCGGCGATCTCGTCGAGGAAGACGATGCCTCCCTCCGCCTCCTCGAAGATGCCGCGATGATCCGCGACGGCGCCAGTGAAGCTGCCGCGCCGATGACCGAACAACTCGCTCGCCACGAGTTGTCCCTCCTGGTACTGCGCGCAGTTGACGCAGAGATACGGCGCAGCGCGGCGTCTGCTCAGCAAGTGCATGGCGCGCGCAAAGAGCTCCTTTCCCGTGCCGGTCTCGCCGGTGATGAGCACGGGGCTGTCGGCTTGCGCACACACGAGCAGGCGATGCTGCGCCGCGAGCATGCGTGCGTGCAGTCCGGCCAGTGGCGTGTCACGCTGTGCACCCCAGCGCGCCGCGGACAGCTCACGGATACGGACAGCCAGCTCGGAGAAGCCTTCGGATGAATCGGGAATGCGCGCGCCACTCTGCTGCATCGAGAGGTAGCCAAGGCAAAAGTCTTTCCCTGCGAGGGACCGCCGGCGTCGTCGGTCGCGCACTCGCTTCGTACACATCGTCCGTCGGCATCACGCCGCATGCATCGCGTCGAGGTATCACGATCGCGAATTCGAGGCTATGCTAACGACGATACGCATATCACGCCAGTGTCGTTGCGCATGCGATACAGCGTGAAATGATTTTCATAATCCACAGCACGCGCGCGCGTTTTGCATTCGCCGCGTCCGCTCATCATGCAACTGTCGTCACCGGCACCACTTGTACGATCGCATGTCGCACATCACGTCGCTCGCAACCGATCTTCGTCGCATCGTCCGTGGACAAGTGCTCACGGACGACACATCGCGTCAGCGGCGCGCGTGTGACTTTGGTCGTCTTCACCAGCATACTCCGGCGCTCGTCGTCGTTCCTTCAAACGTCAATGATATCGCAGCGATCGTTCGTTTTGCGGCGCGCGCCGATGTGAAGGTGACGACGCAGGCCGCGGCGCATTCGCAGGGCGGACAATCGCTCTCGGATGATGGCGTGCTCATCGACATGCACGGATTCGGTCGCGTCGAGGCGATCGACGATGACGGCGCGACGATCGACGTGGGCACCGGTGTGCTGTGGCGCGACGTCGCCGAGGCGGCGCTCGCATGCGGTCTGATACCACCGGTGCTCACCGACAATCTCTTCACGACCGTCGGTGGCACTGCGTCGGTCGGTGGCATCGGCTTCTCGTCGCATCGCTACGGCATTCAGCTCGACCAGCATGTGGCACTCGAAATCGTCTCGGGCGACGGTGAGATCCGATGGTGCTCACTCGAGGAGCACCCTGATCTCTTTCTTCACGCGCTCGGCGGGCTCGGCCAGTTCGGCATCGTGACGAAGGCGAGACATCGGCTCCGTCGGCATGGCCAGTACGTGCGACAATCGGTCGCAGCGTACCGAACGCTCGATGCACTGCTCGACGACGTGCGCCGGCTTGCGAATGACGACGGTGCCGACTTCGTGCGTGCGGGCGCGCTCATGGTGGGAGGCGAGCCCATGTGGGCACTCGCGATGGAGACCGATTCGTCGTCAGGCGAAGAAACGACCCATGACGCATTGAGACGACAACTCGGCAACGCATCGCGCATCGGCACCACCAAGCAGCTCCCCTACGCGGACTTCGTGCTCGGAGAACGCGCGACCGAGACTCCGAAGTGGCAGCGGGATGCGGCAGTCGTCGCGCCAGGACTCGATCTGCTGCTGCCCGATGACGTCGCGCGCACGTTCATACCGGACTTGATGGCATCATTGCCGCCCGACGTCCGCGAGCACTCGAAGTTTCTGCTGCTCTTTCTGCGTCGATCGCGGCTCACGCGACCGATGTTCATGGCTCCCGACTCCGAGAACCTCGTACTGTTGACCATGGAGCCGGTGATGTCACGCGATCGCGCGGCGGAGTTGATGACCATCCTCGACAATGCCGATCGCCAGGGACGCGCCGTGGGCGGCGTGCGCTATCTCGCCGGCTCCGTGCGATATGACGACGCGCAATGGCGCGAGCACTACGGCGCGCACTGGGACGACATCACGCGCGCCAAGCGCGAGTGGGACCCGCACGGTCTTTTCGTCTCGAGTGCCGTGCGATTCTAGGGCGGCCGTCTACTCGCGCTGATCGGAGATGGCGGACCGCTGGAATGGCGACGCGGTTCGCCACACCGGCGCGCTGGTCGCGTTGGCGACACGCAATCCCGTCACGAGCGTGAGCCGTGCGAGATCGCGTGGACCGCGCCAATCCCAATCGTTGCGAATAGTGTCGCCGGCAGTGTGATATGCGCTGGCGATCCATGCACCGGCACGACGCATCGAGATCGCCACCGAATCACCCGGCATGCCAAGCAGCATGAGCGACGGCACGCCGCGTCGCGCGAGCACGATGTGATCCGAGCGCATGAACGGCTTCTGCACGCCGAAGGGATCCGCCTCGGACGTCAGGCCGAGGAGCGCTTCCGCGTTCGCCAGGTGATCGCCGAGGGTCGACAGCTCGGCACCGAACCCGACCACTCGCCGCACGGGCCCATACACCTCCGTGCCGATGCCGTCGAAGTTCAACGCCGCGACTACATGATCAAGCGGCACCGATGGGTGCTCCGACCAGTGCAGCGCGCCGAGCATTCCCCGTTCCTCACCAGTCGTCGAGAGGAAGATCAACGTCCGGCGGGGACGCGTCCCGCTCGAGACGATGGCATCGGCGATGGCGACGAGCATCGCGGTGCCGAGCGCGTTGTCGGCGGCGCCGGCCCGGATGCGTCCAGCGTCATCGAAACCGAAGGCGTCGTGGTGCGCCATGAACACGACGGCTTCCCCAGCGAGTGCGGCATCAGAGCCGGGCATCGTGGCGACGACATTGCTCGCGGCGAGTCGCTCGCGTGCGAGGCGCACGGTGACGGCGCCGTCGCCATTGAGGGTGCGGGTCACGACCTCGCCACGCGCCGCCGCGGCATACGCGTCGGAGAAGCGACGGCCCGAGCCCTCGAACAACCGCTCGGCCCCCGCTTCGCTGACGATGACGACCGGGCAGGCCGACAGGCGCTGCGTTGAATCGCGCTGCAGCGCCGAACCACCGCTCGCACGCGCCATCGCCTCGTAACGTGACGGCGGCCATCGATCGACGAGCAGGATCGCCGCCGCACCGTTCTCCACGAGGGCGGCACGCACCGACGACGCCCCGATGGAACGCATCCAACCTGTCGGCGCTGTCTCGCCAGTCACCGTCGGTCGTCCGACGACGACGATAACGATCTTGCCGCGTACGTCGATACCATCGAGGTCATCGTGTGTCGAGGCCGAATCGCGGATGCCGTAGCCGACGAAGACGATGGGGCCGTGCGCGTCCGCTGCTGACGGCACACCGTCGCCGGCCGGAACGAACTCGGTACCGAATCGCAGCGTCACCGCGCCGGAGCGCAAGACCGTGCCGTTCGAGTCGACGGAGGCGCGGTAGAGTGGAAACGACTGCAGCAGCGACGTCGCGCCGGATGCTGGTCGCAGGCCGAGCCGCGCAAATTGTGCGGCGAGATACTGGGCGGCACGTTCGCCACCCGACGTCCCGGTCGACCGGCCCTCCATACGCGGGTCAGTCAGCGCCACCGTGACGTCGCGAATGCGATCGAGACTTACGCGGTCCGCGGCCACGCGTTCCGCGGCGACCGGATCCGGCGCGCGGGCAGCCGGCGTGGAGCTACATGCCGCGGCGCCGCACAGCAGGGTAGCGACCCCGCCGGCGGCGATCAGGCGATGCCTCAGTAGGGCAGCAACCACGGCCCGATGTAGCCGACGTATGCGACGGCGCCGAGCGCAACGCCGACGGCGACGAGCAGGAAGTGGAGCAGTCGGCGTCCTTTCGGCAAACCACGGATGATGAAGAACCAGCCGGGTATCACGATCGCGAAGCCGATGATCCACAGCAGCGCTTCCGGGATGCCGCTCACCGCGCTCACGACGCCTTCGTCGGTGCCGGACGGCATCTTGTCCGAGGTGAAGAGCAAACGCTCGAGGACCTGTGTGCCGATGCGGAACCGCAGCGCCGCGGTGAGTCCGACGGCAACGATGAAGGGATGTGGCGGACGCTTCGTCGTGAGATACGCCGCACCGATGATCGTGATGTACGTGATGAGAATTCCCGTCGCCGTCGCGATGCCGATCTGATAGAGTGGCGTGATGCGCGCGGCTTCGACCATGTGACCATGCCGGGCGAGCTGCCAGAACTCCTCGTGGCGCACGTGCGACACGGCGGCGTAGTGCAGCTTGACACCCGGGAACCCGAAGATCTTGAACCAGGCCAGATGGCCGAACTCGTGGACCAGCACCGCCACTGGGAGTGCGGGCAGGCTCCACGCGATCCATTTCAGCGCGTACAGCGCGCCGGCGCGCGAGATGATGCGCGGACGCGGAGTCGCGTCCACCGTGGCGTTCGCATAGCTGCTCATGCAGACCTCGGCAAGAAAGTTGGTCGGTCGCGACTATTCGTTCGCGTTAACGGGAAGTGACTCCGCCGGGGTGCGACCGAGATCGCGCGGCAACTCGAGTGGACGCTCGAGGCCTCCGACGATGAATTCCAGCTCATCGTCGCGCAAGAGTCCATCGTGCGACGGCGTGTACGCAGACGGCGATTGCTCAATGGGTCGGTGCACGGTTCGTCTCCTCGGTGCCGGTAAGGCTGCGTGTGGTGGCGAATCGGCTCGCCGATGTACGATGCATCAGAGTGTGGAACCAGACCGTAAACGCGGCGGGGTCGAGGGCCATCTCGTCGAGCAGCACGCGCGGTGATACCCATCGCCAGTCGCTGACCTCGCCTGGATCCGGAACGGGCGCGGCATCCGAGTGGCCGACGAACACGTGATCGAGCTCGTGTTCGTGCATGCCGCCCTCCAGCGCCGCCTGGTAGATGAACGAAAAGTCGTGTTCCAGCGCGAGATCGAGACCGAGCTCCTCGCGCAGGCGTCGTTCGGCCGCCGCCTTCAACTCCTCGCCGGGACGCGGATGTCCGCAGCAGCTGTTCGACCACAGTCCCGCCGAGTGGTACTTGCCGGCCGCGCGTCGCTGCAGCAGCAAGGCGCCGGAGGAATCGAACACGAGCACCGAGAAGGCGCGATGCAGCTGGCCCTCCTGGTGCGCCTCGAGCTTCGACGCCACACCCACCTCGTGATCCTGCTCGTCCACGAGCACGACCCGCTCGGCGAGCAGGGCGCGCAACTCGCGGCCCTTCGCTTCCGGCGGTTGTGGTGCACGGCTCACGCAAGCACCGTCTGCGGCGCGGCAAACGCGGCGCTGTGGTCGAGCGCGAGGTCCGCCGGTCCGGCCGTGAAGCGCAGGTATTCGATGGATGGATCGGGCCACTCGAGGCGACCGACGCCATCGTCCGTTCCGCGAATCATGATCGAGATCTGCTCTCCATTGGGCATGCTCAGGTCCGGTTCCGTCGCAGCCACCGCCTGGTACTCACCGGGCTGCCATGCAAGGCGCACCACACCTGACGCCGGCCGGCGAAAGGTGGGCAGCGTACGCGCAATCACGGTTGCCCGCTTTACGCTCCCAGCAGCGAGCGACGCACGTGTCACCACACCGACATCAGGAATGAATCGTTTGACGTAGCGCAGCTTCCATCCGTGCTCGGCGCACTGCGAGCGCACGGCGGTGGCGCTCCCCTTCGCGCCACTCCCCAACGACTGCCGGTTGCGCAGCCAGAACTCGGCGAGCTCCCACTCGCGCGTCACCAGCTCGAAGAACTCCTGCGCGCCCGCGGCGAGATCGTCCTCGGCGAAGCTGATGACGCCAACCGCGTCGACGCCGCAGGCGTGCAGCAGTTCCACCCGCGTGGCGACGTCCTGGAAGTATGGCCATGTGGACTCGCCCTTCACGACGGCGGCAGGCGTTGGGTCCACGAGCAAGGCCGCAGCCGCCATGTCGCGGCGGTGTGCATACGTGGCGAACACCTTCACGAAATCCGCGGACTCCTTGAGGAACGGATCCCAGGTGCTCAGCGTCGCGAGAGCGGGGCGCGTGCAGCGTCCGTGCGTCGTCATGAACATATTCTACGCTCCGATGTCGGGTTCGTGATAGAACCAGCGCGTGCGACCGCACTGAACTGCGCTCGCGGGACGTGGCGCGCTGCGAGGTAGGCCTTCGCTTCGGGAGCACCATCGGGCCGAAGCACGACCTTGACGTGATTCACGCGGCGCATGACGACGCGATCGCCGCTGGCCGCCGGCACGCGCACCGCGCGGGCGCCGGGCCACACCGTGAGCGCTTCCGCCTTGGCCGGCTGCGCGAGCCCCAGGGCGACGAGCCGCTCCAGCAGCGCGCGCTCACGCAGCTCGCCGCGCAGCTGCGGGCCACGCTGACAGGCGAATTCGAGACCGAGCCGCCAGATGCCATCGGACGAGACATCGAGATGTACCATGCCGGCGCCACGCAGTGGACCGTCCGGCTGTGTCGACGCCAGTTCCGCGATCAACGCATCGACCTCGCCGATCGGCGACGGCCAGCCGATGCGCTCGAGATATGCCGAGAGTGCCAACGGGCCGAGCTGCGTGAGGCAGATGCGTACACTCTCCGCTGGCCGGCCAAGCATGACGCCGACATACGGCGCGTAGGCGTCATCCGGCAGCGCGGCGAAGCACGCGTCGACGGCGCGAGAGACGGCGGCCGGCAGCGCGTCGCCGAGCAGCGTGTCGAGCGCGAGACGGGAGCGCGCCAGCCAGCGCTGCGACGTGTACGAGTGGTCGCGCAACTCCCCGAAGCATGCGAAGACGCCGGGCACGAGGCGCGGTGCACTGGAGGCGTCATCGATATCGAACTCGAGCCACAGATGATGCAACGCCGACGCGAGCTCGCCGTGCTCGTCGTTCCAGGCGTGCGTCAGTGCGCGCACACGGTCCCACGCAGCGTCGCGTGTGCCGCAGCGCCAGAGCGTCTCGCGAGACTCCGGACCGACACGTAGGACGAGGTCAACCGCGTCAGCGTCATGAAGACGGGTCTCGAGATAGAAGAGGCTGGTCAGCGCGTCCGGAAGGTTCGCCATCGCCGACCCGACGCGCGCGAATGCGCACGACGATACGAGTGCTGGATGCAGCGCATGCCGTACCGCGCAGAGCATCGGATAGAGCGAATGCGCCGTCGACGAGTCGTTGCTCATCTGCGAACGCCACGTCGCCGGGTTCGGCATCGACGTCACTCCCACAGCAGCACCGACGGAATGGAGTCCGGACGCGCGACGCGCAGCATGCCGTAGCCCACGCCGGCAATGCCCTGGAAGAATCCCGGCGACAGCTCGGTGACGTAGCCTGTGCTATACGACCCTCGCGCGACACGCTCCCGACGAATGCGCATGCTCTTCTCACGCGCCGCGGCGTGCAGGTCGGCGCGACCCAGCCGACGCGCAGCACTGAGCAGGAAATCGATGCGCCCTGACGTGCCGCAGCACAGATGGTCCTTCGACGGAAAGTCGCGGGCGATGACATTGCGGCATGCCGCGTCGATCTGCGCGTCGGACGCGAGCTGCCCTTCGTCGCGCATGGCGAGATGCGCCATGCCGATTCCCGCGGCGCCGCGGCACCAGCTCGACCACGGCATCGACTTCGCCTCCGGCGTGTGCGCGACGACGTCGTGCCAGTTGTCGAGCGCTGCGTCGAACGATGCGTCGAGTGCGCGCAGTCCGAGCGCCATCCCCTGCGCTCCCCCTTCGATGCGCTCGACCTGCATCAAGCGCGACAAGGCCAGCACGATACCCGCCGTGCCGTGGGCAAAGCCGGTTTCCGGTGCACCGTAGCCAGTCACCCAGTGGCCGGCGTGCATGTTCGAGGCGTCGAGCTGGTGCTCGAGCAGATGCTCGCCGCACCGAATGGCCTGGTTCCGGACGACGACGTCTCCCGTCGCGTCGTACAGTGCGAGCAGCGACAACAGCGCGCCGGAACTGCCGAACATGACGTCGAGCCGCGTGTCGCGCGCGATCTGGTCCTCGCTGATTGCAGCTGCGGCGGCGCGTGCGTCCACCAGGTACGATGCATCGTCGAGAAAGCGCGCGAGCCTCGTGAAGACGTACACCAGCCCGCCCACGCCGTACGCGCCGCCGATGCCGATGCGCTCGACAAGGGCCCTGTTGCCGCGCGCATCACGCAGCGCGCGCCGAATCGGCCGAAGGCTGCCTTCCGCCGCGTCGCGGAACTCCTGGCTCTGCGTGCATGACGCGAGCGCACCGAGAAACAGCGCGATCCCGGCGACGCCATCGAACAGGCCAGCGTCGAGCGGCTGAAGGCGCGTCGTCAGCGACTCCTTGCCGACGAGGCCGATCCAGCTCCCTTCGGGACCCTCTCGGCGGAGTCGCAGCAACGCCTCGCCGACCCGCGTCGCTTCGGCAATCGCTTCCTCGTCCGTGTCATCGGGTGCCGGCGCATCGCGCTCGGACAACCGCGTGACATAGTCGTCGGCACCGGCGAACGAGACGCGGATGAGATCGAGCTGCTGCGCGCGGTCCTCCGGTCCGAGCGCGCGCAACCGAGCCGCAACACCCTCCAGTCCTGACTCCATGAGCGTGTCGTCGGCGAAGTCGCCGCCGCCAGACCAGAGTGTGCGCGTCCCCGGATGCGTGTAGAACACCGGAATGTCACCCTGCTCCAGCTCGCGTTGCTCGGCGCCGAATACACTCCAGAGCGCGGGACGAGTCTTCTGCACCAGCGTGCCGACGTTGAGACGCTCGAACTCGATGCTGCGCTCCGTTCCGCGACGCATGTAGCGTGGGTGCAGCGTGCGCAGCGAGAGGTGGTCGTAGATCGACGTGGGGCGATGCACCACACGGACGGTCGCCTCTTCGAACGCGCGCAGTGGGCCGCCAGCGGCGAGCAGGTCGGCGCGATGTGCGGCCAGGGTGTCGTACATGCGCTCGAATCCGCGACGCAGCGCGCCCAGATGATCCTTCGTGCGCGCGGGCACGCCGTCGCGCGTGGGGACGTTGTCGCGACCGCCGCCGATGAACTCGAAGTGCCCCCAGCTCATCATGTCCGTATTCGCAAATCGCAGCGTCTCGCGACGATACACCTGCTTCGACGTCCGATCGAGCAACCCGCCGTCGAGAAAATCCACCGCGCCACTCGTGGAGCGCGAGGGAATCAACGCCGTGGAAAGCACGGTGTCGTGCGTGTGCCGCCGTCCGCTGCGCTCGATCGGGACACCGTTGTCGACGAGCGGATTGAAGACCACCTCGAGATCGATGAGTGTCGGATGCTCGCCGCAGGCGAGCACGTTCGCACTGTGGAGGTCCGATGCGCCGAGCACGTAGCTCAGCGCGAGCAGCATCCCGCCGCGCTCGAAGTAGTGGTCGACTTCCTCGAGGGAATCGCACGGCGCGGTGACGGCAAACTCGACCCAGCCGTAATCGTCGCCCTCGATCATCGAAAGTCCGCGCAATGGCAGACCACCATGGCGGACATTGAGAAAGTCCAGCAGTCGATAGAAACAGCGATCGACGGCCAGGCTGCGCGGCTTGTAGACGATCGTGAGACCGCCGTCGAAATGCATCGTGGCGACGGTCGTCGCCCCGCGATGACAGTCGGAGAGGTTGGTTTCGATACGCGTGATGGGACCGGGATCTCCACCGTTCGCGAATGTCGCTCGTATGGCGGCGTGATCGCCGATCAGCCGCTCGATCAATGCCGTCGTGTTCGCGACCCAGAACAGCGTGCGCGTCGCGAGGAGGCGGCCGAGCACGGGATACTCGGCGAAGAGTGTCTCGAAGCCATCGGCGTGATGGCGATGAATGAAGGCATCGTAGTGCCGGCGCGAGCCCTTGCCGAGCGCCGAACGGAGCACGCTCAGCGGGCCACCGCCTTCGGCACTGCGCATCTTCTGGAATTCCTGGTACAGCGTGCGGACGCCCAGGCCTGAGAGGAGGGCCATCAACCCCTCGTCGAGCGAGGCGTGCGCGCCGTCGCTCATCAGCGCACCCGCGCGCAGGCGCACGGCGGCGACGCGCTGGCGGGCGACGACGACGAACGGCATGAGCAGGTCGCCGAATGCACGCCGACCGAGCTGCGCACGCCGCGCCGCGTCGAGGTCGTCGGATGAACGGCTTTGAGCGACACGAGAGACGTCGCGCAACAGCGACGCCCACTCCGGCATCGTCGTGAACGAGCGACGAGTGGCCAACGAATGGCGGACGCGTGCTTCGTCGTAGCCGTCCCACGCCAACCGTCGCGCCCAGCGCGCTTCGTCGTCCCCGGCAACCGCGGCGCGCCATTTCGCGACGAGCGGTCCGACGTCGGAGAACGAGTCGTCTACGGCAATGCCATCGAGCGGCTCGCTGACGATCGCTTCAGTGCCCAGGCGCTCCGCAAGCGTCGCCGCGTGCGCTACGATGGTCGCCAGTCGCTCGATCGACAATGCCATTCATCTCTCCACGGCCGAGTGCGTCGGCCAGCTGCTCGTTGCGATCAGTCGGACGGTGATGACGAGTCGTCGATCACCCGCGGGAGCACGATGAGCGCATCGAGATCCGCGGGCTGTTCGATGAAGCGAATGCGCCAACCTTCAGGAAATGCTTCACCAACTACCTCGGCGACAGCCGCGCCGGGATCGGACAGAAGGCGGCGCCGAAACTCAGGGTCCACCGCCGAGCGCGTGAGGACGCGAGCGAGGATGTTCTGTTCGTCACCTTCGAACTCGATCATGCGGTGGCCTCGCACCAGTGGAGCCGCGAATGCGGAAGCACGAGCATGTGCTTCCGCATTCGCGTTCGGATCGGACTACTCGGGGATGGGTGGAACCGAGATGTCCGTGACGGAGCAGGTATTCGTGCACGACGTGCCGCACGTCTTGTCGCAGGTGCCCCAACAAATCGCCTCCATCTCGGCGAGGCCGCCGGCGACCGCCTCGAGCTCTTCCGGCGACAGCTCGCCGTCGCCTTCGACCGAGTTCGGAAGCACGAGCAGCGCGTCGATGTCCTTCGGCTGCTCGACGAACTGGATCTTGAGATCTGCGGGGAGTGCGACGCCCGTGGCGTTCTTTACGGCAGCATGCGGATCGGCGATCAGCTGGCTGCGGAAGGTGGCGTCGGACGCGGAGCGAACGAGGACTTCCCTGAGCAGCTTGTCGTCGTCTTCATTGAGGTCTGGCATGTATGTCTCCTGGAGTGGATGCGTAGACTCGGGTGGGCTGCTAGAGCGCGACCGTGACGGTGGTGACGTCGCAGGTCTTCTCGCACGACTTGTCGCACGTCGTCTTGCAGGTGTCCCAACACACGGCTTCCAGCTCCGCGACGCCACCGGCGACGGCTTCGAGTTCGTCGACCGTGAGCTCGCCGTCGCCTTCGATGAAGTTCGGCAGCACGACGAGTGCGTCGATCTCCCTGGGCTGCTCGATGAAGCGCAGCTTGAGATCGGCCGGAAGGGCAACGCCCGTCGCACTCTTCACCGCGGCGTGCGGATTGGTGATGAGCTGCGTGCGGAACTGCGGGTCGACGGCAGAGCGGCCGAGTACTTCGCGAAGCAGTTTGCTGTCGTCGTCGTTGAGGTCTGGCATGTGGGCGGGCTCCGGTAGGATGGAAGGGCGAGATGTGCGAGCGCCCGACCGAAAGGCATCGCGTGTGCCCGACGCTGCCAATCGCCTAAGCCGTTCAACCACACCCGCTTGCGCGGAGGAGCGTGGTCGCCGGCACTGCGCCGCTAGTGGCTACAGCCTAAGAAGTAGAGGCGGAGCGCACACAGGCGGGCGCCCGTCTCTACCTGATGCGAGCTAGCGAGAACAGATCACGCCGAGCTGTCGGCCCGCATCGCCGGCCCTGTGCGAGTAGAATCGATCGTTGTCGCAACGGGTGCACAGCGCACTCGATGAGATCTCTCTCACGCCTGCTGCGCGCGCATGATCCGCAATCAGTGCGCGGAGATCGATCGTCGTCGGCGTGCCTGGATCTCGGCCGGTGAGCTCCCCATACACACTGGCGCTCACTTCATAACACCGACCACAGATCGCCGGACCACAGTGCAATCGAAAGTCGGACGACGCGAGACCATGTGCGCGGAACTGCGCGAGCGCCTGCTCCGTGATGCGCGCCGCCGTGCCGCGCCAGCCGGAATGCAGCGCGGCGGTCGCACCCGACGGGTGCGCGAGGAAGACCGGAACGCAGTCGGCGACCGTCACGGCCATCGCGGTGCCCCGCGCGATCGAGAGATGCCCGTCAGCATCCTCGCCACGAAGCCAACCGCGCCAGTCGCCCACATGTTCGATGACGTTGCGGCCATGCACCTGCGTCGCCGTAGCGAGGCGCGCGTTGCAGCCGCCGACCAGCATCCGCAAGGCGCTCCACCGCGCCATGACCTCGCGCACCGGTTCATCCGTCCCCGTGCCGAAGCTGCCGACGATGCGACTGGTCGTGAATGCAAGGACGCCGAGATCGTCGAACGCATCGACGACCTCGGCGCCTTCCATAATAGAAGTGGGCGTACTTTCGCTCACTTCGTGCGACGATCCTCGACGCGCTGGATGTCGGCACCGAGGGCGCGAAGCCGCTCGTCGATGCGTTCGTAGCCGCGCTCGATCTGGCCCACATTGTCGATGATGCTCTCTCCTTCGGCGGTGAGTGCGGCGAGGAGCATGGCCATACCGGCACGAATGTCGGGCGACTCCACGCGACCACCGCGCAGCTTCGTGGGGCCGACGACGACCGCGCGGTGGGGATCGCACAACACGATGCGCGCTCCCATGCCGATGAGCTTGTCCACGAAGAAGAGCCTGGACTCGAACATCTTTTCGTGGATCACGATGACGCCCTCGCACTGGGTCGCCGTGACGAGCGCGATCGACATCGTGTCCGCCGGGAACGCCGGCCACGGCTGATCCTCGAGCTTGGGGACCGCGCCACCGAGGTCGCTGCGAATGACCATCTCCTGATGGGCCGGAATGACGAGGTCCGCGCCTTCGATGCGGCAGACGACCCCGAGCCGCTCGAAGCCCATCAGCGTGGAGCGCAGGTGCTCGACGCCGGCCTTCTCGATGGTGATCTCCGATCGCGTGACCGCCGCCAATCCAATGAACGAACCGACTTCGATGTGATCGGGACCGATCTCGTGCGTGCAGCCGTGCAGCGGACGACCACCGTGGATGGTGATCGTGTTGGTGCCAATGCCCTCGATGCTGGCGCCCATCGCGACGAGGAAGCGCGCGAGGTCCTGCACGTGCGGTTCACTGGCGGCGTTCCGGAGGACGGTGGTGCCCTCGGCGGCGACGGCCGCCGCGAGCGCGTTCTCCGTCGCGGTGACGCTCGGCTCGTCGAGGAAGACGTCGGCACCCTTGAGCTTGCTCGCGCGGAGGATGAATGCGTCGTCGAGCTCGAAGCTCGCTCCAAGCTGCTGGAGCGCGAGGAAGTGCGTGTCCACGCGGCGGCGGCCGATGACGTCACCGCCCGGCGGGGGCAGCACGATCTCGCCGCAGCGGGCGAGCAGCGGTCCGGCGAGGAGGATCGACGCGCGAATCTTCTTGCAGAGGTCCGGGTCCAGCTGCGAGACGCTGAGCGTCTTGGCGTGGATGGTCAGCGAGTTCCGCGTGGTCCACTCGGCGCTGGCGCCGACGGACTTGAGCAGGAGGACGAGCGTCTCGACGTCCTTGATGCGCGGGACGTTGGTGAGGTGGACCGGCTCGTCACAGAGGAGCGACGCGGCGACGATCGGCAGCGCGGCGTTCTTGTTGCCTGAGGGGCGGATGCGTCCGGAGAGGCGAGCCCCTCCCTGGACGAGATACTGCATTGCTGGCATCGGAGACGTGCGAGGGTCAAGCACGCGTGCGGCGTGCGGCGTGTTACGGCATCGAGCATTCGCCAGGGAAACTTCCCTTGGCCGCTGACGAGGGTCAAGCGGTATGGCGGCGTGCCCTTCTGCACCCTTCGCGCCGCGCGTCGCTTCGGCTGGCGCGTGGGGTGCGGGTGGTGTACGGTTGACAGTGCGGACGCGTA
This sequence comes from Gemmatimonadaceae bacterium, assembly GCA_039915865.1. GTDB lineage: Bacteria > Gemmatimonadota > Gemmatimonadetes > Gemmatimonadales > Gemmatimonadaceae > AG11. Next base: position 13,969 of record JBDSML010000181.1, read on the forward strand.
TCGGCTACGATGGCGTACGTGCCTCACGGGTGGCCCCGCCCTTGCACATCGCGAGAGCCGGCGGTCGAGAGCCGCGCACTCTAGCTCAGGTTGCCGATGACCGTCTCGTTCATGCGCGCCGGCGCGTGGTTGTTGGTGCAGGCGACGCATCCCGACACCGTGCTGATGCGGCAGGTCGGGCAGGATCCAGGGTGGTTCGAGAAAGCGACGGCGATCGCGAATGGGTTGATGACGATCGCCATTCTCGTCCTGACCGTGGCCCTCGTTCCGGCGGCCTGGAATTTCCGGAAGAGCTACAAGAAGATCAGCGACCTGCTCGACCGGGTCTACGGCGACGTGAATCCGCTCATGCGGCAGGCGAGCTCCATCGCCGACAACGTGAATTACATCACGACGTCGGTGCGCACCGATGTGCAGCAGGTGCACGCGACGATCGCAGCCGCCAACCAGCGGCTGCAGCAGGCGGTGGCGCTCACGGAGCAACGGCTGAACGAGTTCAATGCGTTGCTCGAGGTAGTACAGCAGGAAGCCGAGGGGATGTTCGTCGCGACGGCGTCCACAGTGCGCGGGGTGCGCGTGGGGGCGCAGTCGCTTCACAATGAAGACGACGAGGAGGTCACGCTGCGCGTGCCGCTCCCGGCGTCAGAGGAGCACGAAGATGGCTACGACGATACCGATTCGCCCGAAGCGGGGCCCACGCGTCCGCGAGTCCGGCCGCGACAGCGGGGATGGGGCAGCGCGTGACGCCCAGTACGACCTGCTCACTGCGGCGCTCATCGGTGCCGCAATCGGTGCAACAGCGACCCTTCTCCTCCGCCGCGGCCCCTCCGGGAGCCGGCCCGTCGCACCGCTCCTTCGCGGCGCCAGCATCGCCGGAAAGTCGGCGTTCCGCGCCAGCCGTGCGGGCGCTCGCTGGGCACGCGAGCAGGGTGGTGAGCTCATCGACCGCATCCCGGTCGACCGCATCGAGCACGACGTCCGCGAGACGGTCGGCGCGGCGCGCGATCGCATCGATGGCTTCGTCCAGCACGAGCTCCGCGATCTCCGTCGGGCGCTTCGGTCGCAGCGCAAGCGCATGGGCATCTAGGCGAGATCATCGCTGGATGATGGCACTGGCGCGACTCGGCGGCCTCGCCGCAGTCGCGCTCGTGCTGATTGCCCTGTTTCCGCACACCGCGCACGCCTGGACACCGGGCACGCACGTCTACCTCGGCGAAGCGGTGCTGCGGACGCTCCACTTCTTGCCTGACTCGGTCGCCGATCTGCTCCGCGCCTTTCCGCACGACTTTCTGTACGGGTCGATCGCGGCCGACACGAGTCTCGCGAAGAAGTACGTCCCCACTGGGCGGCACTGCCACTCGTGGGCGATCGGCTTCGAGATCCACGACGCCGCGCCCGATGAGCCCATGCGCGCCTTCGCGCTCGGCTACCTGGCGCACCTCGCGGCGGACTCCATTGCGCACAATCACTTCGTGCCCAAGCAGCTTGCCGTCACCGCGAGCACGACGTCGCTGGGCCACAGCTACTGGGAGAGTCGCTTCGAGCAGCATCTCGGCCACGCGTGTGCGCGGCAGGCGCGCGACCTGATCCTGCTCGATCACTCGCGCGCTGACGGACTGCTCGACCGCATTCTCAGCCCGACGATCTTCAGCACGCAGACGAATCGCCGCATCTTCCGCGGCATGGTGCACGCCGCCGACAACGAAGGCTGGCAGCGCATCTTCGGGCTGATGATGGAGAACAGCCGCTGGGATCTCGCCGACGCGGAAGTCGCGCGCTACGTCGATCACTCGTACGACTACATCATCGACCTGCTTGCGCGCTTCGATCGCTCCACACCATACACGCTCGATCCCTCGGGCGACGAACCACTCCGACGCGCGAAGCACGTCCGGCGCGAGGCACTGCGCTCGGGCGGCAGTGAACGCGTGCGGGAAGAGGCGGAGAAGCATTTCGGCCTCCCCACCAGGTCACTCGGCTACGTCGATCGGTTGACGAATCCGCTCTATACCGTGAGTCGTCCGGCGAGCAGCTGATTCAGTTTCTTCGGATCGGCACGTCCCTTCGACTTCTTCATCACCGCGCCGACCAGCACGCCCTGCAACCGCTTCTCACCATCGCGGAAGCGCTGCGCTTCGGACGGCATCTCGGCGAGCACCTCGTCGATCCACGCGACGAGCTGCGCGTCGTCGTCAACCTTGATGAGCCCATCGCGCTCGGCGATCTGCGCGGGTTGATCGCCGGTGGCGATCATCTGGATGAAGATCTTCTTCGCGGCCGACTGTGTGACGATCCCATCGCGCATGAGGCCGAGCAGCTCGGCGACGTCCGCGGGACGGACGCGGAAAGTGTTGATTGTGTCGCCGGTGTGCTTGAGTTGCGCCAGCACCTCACCCATCACCCAGTTGGCTGACGCCTTGGGATCGCCGGAAGCGCGCGCCACCGCTTCGAAGTAGTCGGCAAGACGCGGGTTCGCCGTGAGCACGTCGACGCCATACTCGTTCAACGCGTATTCCCTGGCAAAGCGCGTGCGACGTGCCGCCGGCAATTCGGGCATGTCGTGCCGCATCTTCTCGATCCAGTCGATCGCGAGCACGAGCGGCGGCAGGTCAGGCTCCGGGAAATACCGGTAGTCGTGGCTGCCCTCCTTCGTGCGGCTCGGACGCACTTCATTGCGGTTCGCGTCCCACAACATCGTCTGCTGCAGCACGGTACCGCCGCTCTTCAGCACACCCACCTGACGGATGAACTCCACCTCGAGCGCGCGCTCCACACCGAAGAACGAGTTCATGTTCTTCACCTCCGCCTTGGTGCCGAGCTTCGTCTCCCCGCGCCGGCGCGCGCTGACGTTCGCGTCGACACGCAGACTGCCCTCTTCCATGCTGACGTCACTGACGTCCATGTACTCGAGGATCTGCTTGAGCACACGCAGGTACGCGCCCGCCTGCTCCGCCGAGCGGATGTCCGGCTCGCTCACGATCTCGACGAGCGGCGTGCCGGAGCGATTGAGGTCGATGGCCGAGACGCCAGGATAGCGATCGTGAATCGACTTGCCGGCATCTTCCTCCATGTGCACGCGCGTGACGCCGATGCGAATCGGTGACCCGTCGGCACGAGCACCGATCTCGACCCATCCGCCGGTCGCGAGCGGCTTGTCGAACTGCGAGATCTGGTAGCCCTTCGGCAGGTCGGGATAGAAGTAGTTCTTCCGCGCGAATACGGACACGGGCTGCACCGTGCAGTTCAGCGCGAGCGATGTGCGCGTCGCCAACTCGACCGCATGCGCGTTGAGCACGGGCAGCGCACCAGGCAATGCGAGACACACCGGACACGTGTTGCGATTGGGCGGCGCACCGAATGCCGTCGAGCACCGGCAGAACGCCTTCGTGCGCGTCTTCAGCTGCACGTGCACCTCGAGTCCCACTACCATCTCCCAGTCGGCCGACAGTGCCTCGAGCTCCGCGTTGCTCATGTGCGCGCCTCCGCATCCTGCGCGCGCTCGAGGGCGTAGGCGGCGGTGAACATCTTCATCTCGTCGAAGTGTGCTGCCATGAACTGTCCGCCCACGGGAAGCCCATCGACGTCGCCAATCGGCTGCGACATCGCAGGCACGCCGGCGAGGTTGGCCGTCGCCGTGAAGATATCGCTCATGTACATCTCGTACGGATCGGAGATCGCGCCGATCTTGAATGCGGTCGTCGGCGCCGTCGGCGTGAACAGGACATCGACGCCACTCGCGAACACGCGGCTGAAGTCGGCGGCGATGAGCGTCCGTACCTGCTGCGCTTTCCTGTAGTAGGCGTCGTAGTAGCCTGCACTCAGCACGTAGGTGCCGAGGAGAATGCGTCGCGTCACCTCGGCACCGAAGCCCTGCGAACGCGTCGCCTCATACATGCCACGCAGCCCATCGCCTTCGATGCGCAGTCCGTACCGCACGCCATCGAACCGCGCGAGGTTGGACGACGCTTCGGCCGGTGCGACGATGTAGTAGACGGGAATCGCCAGCGCCGTGTGCGGCAGCGAGACGTCGCGGATCTCGGCGCCGAGCGCGCGCAGTCGTTCGAGTGCTTCGTCGCAGCGCGTGCGAATGCGCGGATCCAATGACTCGGGGAAATACTCCTTCGGCTTGCCGATGACCATGCCCTTCACCGACCCGGCGCCCGCCTCCTGATACTCGGGCACCGGAAGGTTCGCCGACGTCGAGTCGAACCAGTCATAGCCGGCGACGACACGAAGGCCACGCGCCGCATCGTCGACCGTTGCGCCGAGCACGCCGACGTTGTCGAGCGACGACGCGAATGCGACGAGACCGAAGCGGCTCACGCGGCCGTACGTCGGCTTCACGCCGACGATGCCGCAGAACGACGCCGGCTGTCGAACCGATCCTCCCGTCTCGGAGCCGAGGGCGACAGACACGATGCCAGCCGCGACGGCCGCGGCAGACCCACCGGATGATCCGCCCGGCACACGGTCGGGTGCGAGGGGGTTGCGCGTCGGTCCGTACGCGCTGTGTTCCGTCGACGAGCCCATCGCGAACTCGTCCATGTTCGTCTTCCCGAACGGAATGGCGCCCGCGTCGCGCAACTTCTTCACGACCGTGGCCTCGTACGGACTCACGTAGCCGTCAAGGACGTGGGAGCCACACGTCGTCGGCAGCGTGAGCGTCGCGATGTTGTCCTTGATCGCGACCGGCACACCGAGCAGCAGTCCTGGCGTGGTGTCACTCATCTGATCGAGACACGTCGCGGCGTGCGCGCGTGCGTCGTTGTCGTCGGTCCAGGCGAAGATGTTGAGGTGGTCGCGGCCGGCGCCGACGTCGCGCGAGCGAGCAATCGCCGCCTGCACCGTCGACGACGGTTCGACATGGCCGGCCGCCGTGTCGTCGCGCAGCTTCGCGGCGGAGAGGACGACGTTCTTCACGCCTCTTCCACCGTTTCGTGCGACGAGAGTCGCGGCACGAGCAGCAGACCCTCGCGAAGACTCGGCGCAAATGCATCGAGCGACCGCTCGAGGGGAATCGGTGGGCCGCTATCGGTGCGCGTCGGCAGGCCGCGCGCACCGACACCAATCGCCTCCTGCACACCCGCAGTGTTCACCTTCGAGAGCGCGTCCATGTGACCGAGGATCGTGTTCAATTCGCCGACGAGCGATGCGGCGCGCTCGTCGGTGAGCCCCAGACGCGCCAGCGTCGCGATGTGGCGGATATCGTCGATGGAAATACTCATGCCTGTGGTCTCGAGCGAGGGCGAGGGACCTGCGCTTCGGTCGTCATTCCATATCCCGCTCGAGGTTGGCCTGCGCGACCACCAGCGTCTTCCGCCCGATCTCCTCATCGTCGAAGTCGATCTTCGCCTTGAGATCACGGCCGGCACCGGCCAATTCGGCAATGACGCCGCTGCCGAACTTGCGATGCTTCACACGAGAGCCCACGGCGATGACCGCGGCGTCCTGCGACACGTCCGCCTCGTCGAAGCCCGCCACGCGCGTGACGGGCGTACCCGGACGACGCTGCGACGCGCTCGGCGGAAACGCGCTCTCCTTGTCGAGCCATTGCTCGCGTGCCGGATGGTCGACGCCGCGTGCGCGCGAGTTGCCCCACTGGCTGCCACCACTCAGTGATCCCATGAATGAACGACCCGAGCTGCGCACCTTGATCGTCTTCTGCAGCTCGAGCATCGCTTCCGGAATTGCCTGCAGGAAGCTCGACGCCTTGGACTGCTTGTACTCACCGTTGCGCGTACGTCCCTCGGCATGTGTGAGAAAGAGCTTCTTCTCCGCGCGCGTGATACCGACGTAGAAGAGTCGGCGTTCCTCCTCGAGCAATGGAGGATCATCGAATGCCTTCGCCAGCGGGAACAGACCGTCCTCGAGCCCCGTGATGAACACCACGGGGAACTCCAGGCCCTTGGCGTTGTGGAGCGTCATCATCGTCACGGCGTCGGCGTCGGGGCCGAGCTTGTCGAGTTCCGCGACGAGCATCGCCTTCTGGAGGAAATGGTCGAGCGGCGAGAGACCCACCTCGCCCTCCTCCTCGGCCTGTTGCTCCGCCGCGCCGGAAACCAACTCGCGCACGTTGTCGATGCGGTCCGCGCCCTCCGGACCCTCGGCCTTGAGGTATTCGTCGTAGCGCGTGCCTTCGACGACCTCCTTCAACAGCTCATCGACCTTCGCCTCCTTCGCCGACTCGGCGAACTTGCCGATGAGCATCGCGAACTCCGCGAGCGCAGTGCGCGCCGCCGGTCGAATGGTCGAGAGCAACTCGGGCCGCTGCGCAGCGGCAAGCATCGGCAATCCAGCCTGGTTCGCGGCCACCGCGAGCGACTCGATCGTGGTCTCACCCAGTCCGCGCTTGGGTACGGACACTGCGCGCCGAAACGCTTCGTTGTCGCTCGGGTTGGCGATGAGCTTGAGATAGGCCATGAGATCGCGCACTTCGCGCCGGTCGTAGAACCGCACCGTGCCCACCAGGCGATACGGTACGGCGCGCTTGCGCATGGCCTCTTCGAGCGCGCGGCTCTGCGAGTTGGTTCGGTAGACGATGGCGAAGTCGCGCAGGCTGTTCCCGCCCGAGCGACGCGCCGACAGTTGCTCGACGACGAAGTCCGCTTCGTCGCGCTCGTCGAGACAGCGGACGGCCGTGACGCGCTCACCGCTGGCCCGGGTGGGACGCAGTGTCTTGCCCATGCGGCTCGTGTTCTCGCTGATGACGACGTTCGCGAGGTCGAGCACCTCGGGCGTGCTGCGATAGTTCTCTTCGAGGCGCACGACGGTCGCGTCGGGAAAGTCCTTCTTGAAGTCGAGGATGTTGCGGATGTCGGCACCGCGCCAGCCGTAGATCGACTGGTCGTCGTCGCCGACGACGCACAGGTTCTCGTGTCCGCCCGCGAGCAGCTTGATCAACTGGTACTGCGCACGATTCGTGTCCTGGTATTCGTCGACCAGGACGTACTGAAAGCGACGCCGATACTTGTCGAGCTCCTGCGGATTCGCGCCAAGCAACTGCACGGGCAGCAGCAGCAGGTCGTCGAAGTCGGCCGCATTCGATCGACGCAGCTCTTCCCCATATTCGGGATAGACTCGCGCGATGGCCTTGGAGAACGGATCCATCGCGAGGCTCGCGTACTCCGCCGGATACACGAGCGCGTTCTTCGCGTCGGAGATCGCCGAGTGCACGCCGCGTGGCGTGAACTGCTTGATGTTGAGCTGCAGTCGCTCCATGATGCGCTTCACGGCGGCCTGCGCGTCGTCCTGGTCGTAGATCGTGAACGACGGCGTGCGTCCGACGAGATGCGGTGCCGCGCGCAGCATCCGCGCGCCGATGGCGTGGAACGTCCCAACCCACATGCCGACGGGCGCGCGTCCCAGCAGGCGGCCGATGCGAAGCTTCATCTCGCCGGCAGCCTTGTTGGTGAACGTCACGGCGAGAATCCGGCTGGGATCCACGCCCTCGTGGTCGATCAATCGTGCGAGGCGTCTGGTGAGCACAGTGGTCTTGCCAGAGCCCGCACCTGCGAGAATCAGGAGCGGGCCATGCGTGTGCAGCACCGCCTCGCGCTGCGCGGGGTTCAGTCCCTCGAGCAGCGTGTCGTCAGTCGCAATGGCCATCAGGGTAAGATAATCTCGAACGACGCGCCGCGGTCCGTGGGGAGAAGCCGAAGCTTGCCGTCGTGATTCTCTTCCACGATGCGGCGCGCCAATGCGAGCCCGATGCCCCACCCGCTCTGCTTCGTCGAGAAGCCGGGATCGAAGATCCGGCCTCGCAGGTCGCGCGGAATGCCGGGTCCGTCATCCGTGACTGTGATGCGCGCGCCGCCCTCCGGCCGATGCACGGTGGCGATCGCGATGCGCCCACCGCGGCCGGCCAACGCATCGACAGCGTTCTTCACCAGCACCTCCATCGCCCACTCGAGCAGCACGGCGTCGCCGAAGATCGTGAAGATCTCGTCGGACGGAAGGACGTCGATGGTGACAGCATTGTTGAGGGTGGGAACGCGTGCACGGAAATAGTCGCCGATGCGACCCACGAGCGCCGGCACGTCGACCTTGTCGCGACGCGGATCCCGGCCGATACGTTCGAAGCGGTGCGCCACGCGATCGAGCCGGACGAGATCGGCGTTCATGTTTGCCACCGCCTTCTGCGTCGCCTCGTCCGTACTTCGTTCCTCGAGCAACTCCACCCAACCCGCGAGACTCGAGAGCGGTGTGCCGAGCTGATGAGCGGACTCGCGCGCCATGCCCGCCCACACACGCTCACGCTCGGCGTTGCCCCGCGTCCGCACGATGTAGACGCCCGCCATGAGCAGCACGAACGCACTCACGGCCTGAAGCGCGGGGATGATGCTCAGCCACTTCACCAGCGGCGTGTTGCCGTAGTGAATCCTCCCGACGAGCGAGTCCGTCACGGGTACGTTCTCGCGGTCGAGCTCGCGCACGTAGGCGCGGATGAGCGCTTCGTCGTCGCCAAGCTCCTTCGGGAGATTGCGCGCTGCGCCCGTTGGCTTGCCCTTGAGGTCCGTGACGATGAGCGGCACGCCCTGGTCGGCGATGCTCTTCGACATCTCGAGGAGGGCCTGCGTGCTGGCGCCATCCGTCGTATCGGAGATCGCGCGGAAGACGCGCGCGTACATCGTGCTCGACCGCTTTGCCTCGAGTCGGAGGTCCTGCACCACGCGACGCGTGAGCAGCACGAACGACGACAGCAGGACGATGAGCAGCAGGCCGACGACGAGTTCCGGGATGCGTCGGCGCATCGTCCTACGCGAGCCGGTCGGACCCTAGATAGCGACGCAGTGCTTCGGGAACCACGACGCTGCCGTCGGGCTGCTGGTGATGCTCGAGAATGCAGGCGATGGTGCGCGGAAAGGCGAGACCGGAGCCGTTCAGCGTATGCACGAACCTGGGCTTCTCGCCCTTCGCCGGCCGGTAGCGGATGTTGGCACGGCGTGCCTGGAAATCGGTGAACGTGCTCACCGAGCTCACCTCGAGCCACGCGCCGACGCCGGGCGCCCACGCCTCGAGATCATACGTCTTCGCGCTCGAGAAACCCGTATCTCCCGCCGCGAGCAGCTTCACGCGATAGGGAATCTCGAGACGCTGCAGCATCGCCTCCGCGTGGCCGAGGAGCAGTTCGAGCTGCGCACTGGAATCTTCGGGCGCGCTGTAGCGGACCAGCTCCACCTTGTCGAATTGGTGCGTCCGGAGAATGCCGCGCGTGTCCTTCCCTGCCGATCCCGCTTCGCGACGGAAGCACGGCGTGTATGCGCAGAACGCCTTCGGCAGTACATCGGGATCGAGAATCTCGTCGCGATAGAGATTCGTCACCGGCACTTCAGCGGTCGGAATCAGGAAGAGATCGTCTTCCGCAATCTTGTACGCATCGTCCTCGAACTTGGGCAGCTGTCCCGTGCCGGTCATCGTCGCGCGATTGACGAGGAGCGGCGGCCACACCTCTTCGTAGCCATGCTCGTCCGCATGGCTGTCGACGAAGAAGTTCATGAGGGCGCGCACGAGCCGCGCTCCCTTCCCGCGGTAGACGACGAACCCCGAGCCGCTGATCTTCGCGCCGCGCTCGAGGTCGAAGAGGCCCTGCGCCGCGCCGATCTCCCAGTGCGGCTTCACCCCAGCGCTGTCGCGCGGTGTTCCCCAGCTGCGGACGATGACGTTGTTCTCCTCGCCGCCATCGGGGACGTCGGCGAGTGGAACGTTCGGCAGCTCCAACAGAATCGACGTGAGCTGCCCGTCCGCCTGGGCCACTTCGCGCTCGAGCCGAGTGATCTCCTCGCCGAGGGCCTTGCCGTAGGCGATGAGGTCGGTCGCGTCTTCGCCGGCCTTCTTGCGGCGGGCCACGTCCTGCGAGCTGGCATTGCGCGCCGCCTTGCGCTCTTCGACCGCGTGCAGGAGAAGACGCCACTCCTTGTCGAGCTCCACGGCCCGATCGACCAACGGTCCGAGTGTGCCGAGCGCTCCTCGCTTCCGCATCGCCGCTCGCACATCGTCCGGCCGCTCACGAATCAGCCTGGCATCCAGCATCACTGCGTGGGAACGGAATCCGGCACGACCGAGAAATATCCGCAGTTCAGGTCGACCACCGTGCGGGCGTAGATCTTCTTCGTGTCCGTGTTCACGCTGTCCACCACGAGCTTGGCGTACAGGAACTGCGACGAGATCAGGCTGTAGCTGAAGCATGCCGTCGCATCGCGCAGCTCGACGGCGACCACCGTGCCCGGATTCACCGTCTTCACGCTCACGGTGTCGTAGCCCGTCTGCGGCACGATGCGCGTCGCGTCGAAGGACGTCGACAACGTCTGCATTCCCACCCGCTTGGCCTGCCCCACGAGCGAGCCGGCGATGGTCCGAACGGGATAGATGATGGCGCGCCCTGTGGGATCGATGTCGAAGGCGACGTCGAACAGGAACGAGGCGTTGGCATGGGTCGCTCCCGCGGGGCCACCCAGGAAGTTCAGGGCGTTCGGTGCCGTGGCGGGAGCGTTCGTCAACCCGTAGAGCGTGTACGAATTGAGCGTGTTCGCGTACGTCGCCTTGGGCCGTGACAGGTCGCCGCAGGCGACCGTGATTACAGCAAAGGCCACGACGGCGACACGCAAATAGCGAGTCGGCAGCATGAGTTGGCGCGAAAAGGAAATGCGGTGTGGGGCTGATTGGACAATAGGCTCCGGAACGAGCAAACTCAAGCGATTGCCATAGCTTGACTTCACTCACCTCACCCTTAAGCTTCGCTGCACTTTCCCATCGGAGTGGGCATGCCGAGTATTCGAGACCTCGTAGGCGCGATTCGCCACCGGGACGGAGTGGAAGCCGCGGTCGTGCTCGGTCGCGACGGCCTCCTGATCGACAGCCAGAGCGCCCCCGGTCTCGACCCGGAAGACCTTGCTGCACGCATCCCGGCCATCATCGGGCCCGCCGACGAGCTGGGTGACACCGTTGGACGCGGTGCCCTCATGACAGCCGTTCTCGAATATCACGATGGACTCGCCATCATCGAAGTGCTCAACGCCGATGCCATTCTCGTCGTCCTCGTCCGTCCCGATGCCAACGTCGGCCGCCTGCTCTTCGAACTGCGCCGCCATCGCGAGCACATTGCGGCGTTGATCTAGTGAGTGAGACACCGTTGACCCACGCGTTGGTTGCCGACGACGAACCGCACATCGGCCGCATCATCAAGATGAAGCTCGAGCAGGGCCCCTTCCGCGTGACGCTCGCCTACGACGGCCGCGAGGCCCTCGAGGTGCTCCGTCGCGAAGAGGACATTGCCATCGTCCTGCTCGATCTCATGATGCCGTACCTCAGTGGTCTCGACGTCCTTGCCGAGATGAAGAAGGACGAACGGCTCAAGCACCTGCCGACGATCGTCCTCACCGCAGCCGGCCAGGAACAGCAGCACCGTGCCGCCATGGACCTTGGCGCCAGCGAGTTCCTCACCAAGCCATTCAGCCCGAAGCGGTTGTACGCGCGCACCGCGGAGCTCGCGGGCATAGCCACCGAGCCCAGCGCCGACGCATCATGACGCGATGGGCCGTTGTCCTGGCCGGCGGTGTGGGCTCGCGCTTCTGGCCCATCAGCACCCCCGCTCGGCCAAAGCAGCTGTTGCCGCTCGCCACCGATGATCCACTCCTCATCGATGCGCTGACGCGCCTCGCGCCGCTGGTGCCGCCGGAGCGCACGCTCATTCTCACCAACGCGCAACTCGTCGAGCCCATCGCCGCACTCGCACCGGCGATTCCCCGAGAGAACTTCATCGCGGAGCCGAGACCTGCGGGGACGGCGGCGGCGCTGGCGTGGGCGGCGCACGAGATCGTGCGTCGCGGCGGATCCGATGCGGTGATGATCAGCATCCACGCCGATTGGGCCGTCGGTGATCCGGAAGGCTTTCGTACCGCACTGTCGCGCGCCGCGGACGCTGCCGAGCAGCATCATGCGCTCGTCACGGTCGGCGTGGTTCCCGTGCGACCCGATCCCGGCTTTGGCTATATCCAGCCCGCGGACGACGTGGGCGACGGCGCGCGGCGCGTCGCGCGGTTCATCGAGAAGCCCGATCGCGCGCGCGCTGAAGTGATGGTGCGCGATGGGTATCTGTGGAACTCGGGGATCTTCGTGTGGCGCGCGGCGGACTTCCTCGCCGAGGTGAAGGCGCTGACGCCCGAAATCGCACCGCATCTGGCGGCGCATGGCGATGACCTCGTCGGATTCTTCAATGCTGTGACGACGCCGGTCTCCGTGGACGTCGGTGTGCTCGAGCGGAGCAACACGGTCCTCGTCATGGCGGGCGACTTCGGCTGGGACGACGTTGGGACGTGGGCGGCGCTGCGTCGCGTGCGCACGTGTGATGCGCACAACAATGCGTTGCTCGGCCGGGTGCATGTGCTGGAAGCACAGGGCAACGTGGTGCACTCCGATGGCGGTGCGGTGGTGCTCTATGGTGTCTCCGACCTCGTCGTCGTGTCGCGTGATGGGCTCACGCTGGTGACGACGATCGACAAGGCCGCCGACCTGAAGACGCTCTTCGAATCGCTGCCCCCCGAGATGCGCGAGATTCCATGAGCGCCATCTATCTCTACGACGACCAGTGTGCGCGGACGTTCGAGCCGTTCGCGCTGACGCGTCCTGCGGGCGAAATGCGCGCCGGTGCCTTGCTCGTGCGCGAGCGGTGGGAGCGTGCGCTCGGCGAGCAGGTGGCCGGCTATGTGACCTCGCCGCACCTGCGCGGCTTCGACGAGCGTGACGCGCCGAAGGTCATTGTGTCAGGCGTGTTGCCGAAGGGGAGCTGGGTTGCGAACGCGCGCTTCTGCCCTTCCCTGGATGCGCTCGGTCACGTCGACGAGGTGATGTCGGGCGACAAGCTCGCCGCGGTACGGCTGGCGCGCGATGTCGAGGTCGAGGAGTTGCACGATGGTACGGCGAACATCGGCTCGTATGCGTATCGGTCGGGCACGAGCCACGACGCGACGACGGCGTCCGGGTGGTGGATGAATGAGGTGTGGGACTATGTCGGCCACCTCGTGCCGATGCTCGAGCGCGACGTGCCCATACTCGGCGCTGCGATGTCCGGCGAGCTGCCGAAGGGAACAATCCGCGTCGGTTCACACGCCGTGTTCATCGAAGACGGTGCGATTGTCGAAGAAGCCGTCTGCTTCGACGTCAGCGCAGGACCCGTGTTGATTCGATCCGGTGCACACATTCAGTCCTTCACGCGGCTCGTCGGGCCGCTGTATGTCGGCAGGGATTGCACGGTCACCACCGACAAGGTCGCGGCGTCGTCCATCGGCGACGTCTGCAAGGTGCACGGTGAGGTGAGCAACGTCATCTTCATTGGACACGCGAACAAGGGACACGACGGATTCGTCGGTCACTCGATACTTGGACGCTGGGTGAACATTGGCGCCGGCACCATCACGAGCAACCTGAAGAACACCTACGGCACCGCGCAGCTCTGGACTCCCGACGGCATCCGCGAGACGGGATTGCAGTTTCTCGGCACGCTCTTCGGCGATCATGCGAAGACGGGCATCGGGCTCAAGCTCACGACGGGTTCGGTGCTGGGCGCAGGTTCGAACGTGTATGGTGCGGTGATGCCGCCCAAGGTCGTCGCGCCGTTCTTGTGGGGCGAGGCTGGCGCGTTCATCGACTACCGTCTGGACAAGTTCCTGGAGGTCGCGAGCCGAATGATGGCGCGCCGCCACATCACGCTGAGCGACGCGTCACGGGCGCAGCTGGCGCAGTCGTACGCGGCACGCTGGTCGGTGACGGAATGAGGGTCTGGGTCCTCGGCAGCGGCAGCGACGGGAATGCCGTGTTGGTCGAAGCAGGGGAGTCGCGTGTCCTGATAGACTGTGGCTTCGGCACGCGCACGCTGGCGGATCGTCTGAAGACGATTGGTATTGCGCCGGGGTCGATCGAGGCGTGTGTCGTCACGCACGAGCACCACGACCATGTGCGCGGCGCGGCGGCCGGAGCACGGAAGTGGGGATGGTCGCTATTCGCGAGTGAAGGTACGGTGGCCAACTGCCCCGAGCTCGAGGCGGCGAACTGTACGCGAGTGCCGATCGGCGGCAGCGTGGTGCTCTCACGCACGACGCTGACGACCTATCGCGTCCCGCACGATGCGGCGAGTCCGATCGGAGTGCGCGTGACGTCGACCGCGACCGGGGCGAATGCTGTCGTGTGTACGGACCTCGGTCACGTGAACGACAGCGTGCGGGCGCTGTGCGCGAATGCGGACGTACTTGTGCTCGAGTCGAATCACGACACCGGTATGTTGTGGGCGGGGCCGTATCCGCCATCGGTGCGTGCGCGGATTGCGTCGCGCGTTGGGCATCTCTCCAATCGCGAGGCGGCGCGGCTGGCTCGCGATATGGTGCATCGCGACCTGGCGCATGTGGTGCTTGCGCACTTGAGCGAGAGCTGCAACGACCATGGGATTGCGCATCGGACGATGTCCGAAGCGTTGAGTCGCACTCGGTTCAGAGGGGCGACGAGTATCGGGCTCCAGCATGGCGTGGTTGGGCCGTTGCTGCCGCGAGCTGGACGAGGCGCTGGGGAAGCGCAGTACGCCCTGGCTCTCTGACCCACAGGCGCAACATTCCTCCGACCGCACGAGTGGGTTGAAAGACGCGACGAGCTGACGCCGGGTCAAGGTCGTCGGACAGCGTACGCTAGGACGTCCAGATCTGCACTTCGGCGCGCTTGACCCAATGACCGTTCGTATCGCGAACGAACTGCAGGACCACACCTCGTCCACTGAGGTGTCCACTTGCCGTTGCGACGACGAGTGTTGCCGTATCGCCCGCAATCAGTGGTTGGGAAATCATCGCGAACTGAGCGCTCGCCCCGTACTGCTCGCGAAATGACGTCCAACCATCGATGGCGTGGAACATCGGGATCAGCACGGAGTCAGGAATTGTTCTCCAGTGGCGTTCTGCCGCAAGACAAGGCGTGATGGGCAGCCGTTCGCGATTGAGGGACCGGAGCTGCGGATACGCAACGCGAGCGAGCGTTGTATCCCCGCGGAGGACGCTGCTGTAGCCATTGAATGCGAACTGCGGCACACCAAGCACGGTCCGGTCCAGCAAGATCGTGTTGCTCGAATCTACGTGAACGGCGGCGAGGGCGGCGACGACGAGATCGCATGACTGGCCATGAGCGGTTCTGCCACCGACCATGGAAGCGCAGACGAGCGCAGTGACGATCGCGATGTTAGAACGACTTGTTGTCATGGGTTCGCACGTCTGACCCGCGCTCGTGAATCCCGCGTGGCGGTAGTCGTTCTCGGAACATCACTGACGCACATAGCGCAAGTGTGTGGCTGCTGGACCATCGAGGACCTTGTCAATGCGAAACTGCGGCCCGGGCTCGCGCAGGGTCTCGAAGAGACGCTGCCCGCCGCCGAACAACACGGGTGCCAAGGCGATTTCCAGCTCGTCGACGACACCCAGGTTCAGGTACTGCTGGATCACATTCGCTCCACCAGAAATGCGAATATCGCGATTGCCCGCAGACTCTCGAGCCAATTCCAGTGCACGCTCCGGCCCTTCATTGATGAAGTAGAAGGTCGTCCCACCCGGGCGAACCCATGGATCGCGCTTCGTGTGGGTGAGAACGTATACCGGTGTGTGAAACGGCGCCTCCTCTGGCCAAGCGCGCTCACCATGATCGAACATTCGCTTGCCCATGATGTTGGCACCGATGCGCTCCGTGGTGTTGCGAAGCATGTCGTTGACCGGGCCTGTATCCCCTCCTGGTCCAAGCTTCAGGTTCGTGCGGAAGTACTGTTGATTGAAGATCCAGGCCATCATCGCACCCCACTTCGCGCCCCAGTTCTTGTACTCAGGCTTATCCCAGTTCTCCGTGGCCATGCCTTCCGGAGCCATGTAGCCATCAAGGCTAAGTCCGATGTTTACGAATACTTTGCCCATCCCTCTCCTCTCTCGTGACCTTGATTGTCAGCTTGGCGCTACGGATCATCTGCAGCCGAATGAAATAAAGCGCGCGAAGGTCGCCTTCAATAGCTCGGCTGACTGCTGCAACCGATTTGTTGGCTCTCAGCAAGGCGTCATTCCGCGCCGCCCATACACTCGCTGAGGACGCGTCGAACAATCGCAGTCTTGCGCCGATGTCTGTTTTTCGGTCGCGCGGACATCGTTGCGCCAACGCGGATCGCCACGCCGGAAGAATCCGCGGCCGGGTCTCCCTTGCTCGCCTCGATGCGCGTAGCCCGCCTATGTGCTCGAGTTCGAGTGGTAAGTCAGGCCCGGGCACGACGCGAATCCGCTGTGCCTCGTCGAGGAACAGGCGCGGCCGCGTTGGATCAGAGGCAACCGTCGGACCGTGCCGTCTTCCCGACCGAGTGACATAAGTAGAGTCGAGCCTAGGAACTGTGGGGCAATTCCTCGCGTGTACGCCCTCTGCGGGCTGCATTGCAACAGCGCACAAGCGTCGCCAACTGCAAACGCCAGAGCCGTCGAACCGCGGACAACAATTGCGGAGGATCCGCCGAATCCTTCCACACGTCGCTCGACGATTCCATCGCCCCTCCTCCACGATCCGCCCATCCTCTACCGACAGGATCACATCCGCCCGGCGAATCGTCGACAATCAATGCGCATCCACCAACGAAAAACGGGGGCCATATTGGCCCCCGTTTCCGTTTAACGCCGAGCAGCTTAGTACATGCCGCCCATGCCGCCGCCACCGCCACCCTGCGGTGCGTGGCTCTCCTTCTCCTTCTTCTCGACGATGATCGCTTCCGTCGTCAGCAGCAGCGACGCAATCGAAGCCGCGTTCTGCAGCGCCGTGCGCGTCACCTTCGTCGGATCGATGACACCAGCCTGCACCAGATCCTCATAGGTGTCGGTCAGCGCATTGTAGCCGAACTTGTCGTCCTTGCTCGAGCGAACCTTCTCGAGCACGATCGAGCCTTCGCCGCCAGCGTTCTGCACGATCATGCGGAGCGGCTCCTCGAT
>JBDSML010000199.1:0-13395 GCA_039915865.1 Gemmatimonadaceae bacterium
CGTCGTCGGTGCTACCCGCGAATGACGGCTGGTTGCGCGCCGCGCGACTCGAGGGACTTCGGTGACCGGGTCCGTCACCCGTGTGGAGATCACGGGGATCGCCGCAGGCGGTGATGGCGTGGGGCGCTCCGAGGGGATGGTCGTGTTCGCGCCGCGCACCGCGCCTGGCGACGTCGCCGACGTGCGGCTCGCGCGCTCGAAGCGTTTTGCGCGCGGGGAGCTGGTGTCACTCGAGGTGTCGTCACCGCATCGTGTCACGCCGGCCTGCCCGCACTACACCGTCGATCGCTGCGGTGGATGTCAGCTGCAGCACCTGTCCTACGATGCACAGCTTCGCGCGAAGGGCACGATCATCGCCGATGCACTCCGTCGCATCGGGCGGCGCGATGCCGGTGACGTCACCGTGGAGCCGAGCGATGCGCAGTGGCGCTACCGGCGCAAGCTGACGTTGCATCTGCGTCGACTCGGGGACAGCTGGGTCGCCGGGTTGCATCCGTACGACAACCCAGTGGCGGTGTTCGATCTCGTCGACTGTCCAATCACGGACGAGCGCGTGCTGGAGATATGGGGCGACCTCCGCCACGTGTTCGATCTGTTGCCGCGCGAGCCCGCGCTGCGCGTCGCGGTGCGGTTGCTCGAGGCAGGTGCGGCGGTGGTTGTGGAGGGTGGGCGGTCGTGGCCCACCGCCGATCGATTCTTCGCTGCGGTGTCGTCGATCGCGGAGCTCTGGTGGAAGCCGGATCATGGGCGCATGCGACGTCTCGCCGCGCGGGTCGCGGAGCCGCAGGGTGGGGCGTCGTTCGTGCAGGTGAATGCGCGCGTGGCGGCGCAGTTGCAGGCACACGTCGTCGAGCGCGCTCGCTCGTATGCGCCGGCGCGCGTCGTGGATGCGTATGCCGGCACGGGAGGCACGGCAGTGCCGCTCTCCGCGTCGGGATCGGCCGTCGTGGCAATCGAGCTGGATGCCGAAGCGGTGGCGCGATTCGAGGATCGCCTGCGCGCGCCGTCGCGTGCGATCGTCGGTCGCGTGGAGGATCATCTCGAAGATTCGCTGCCGGCAGATGTCGTCCTGCTCAACCCTCCGCGCGGCGGCGTCGACGCACGTGTGGCGTCGACGCTTCAGGACGTTCGCCAGCCACCGCGCGCGATTCTCTACGTGAGCTGTGATCCCGCGACGCTGGCGCGCGATCTCGCCCGCATGCCGCGCTATCGCCTGTCGGCAGTGCGCGCGTACGACATGTTTCCACAGACGGCGCACGTCGAGACCGTCTGCGAGCTGGTCCCGGAGGCTGCATGAAGTACGTGGTGAAGGTCGGTGATACCGACGTCGACGTCGCTCTGGATGGCGACGTGGTGACGGTGGATGGCGTGTCGAGCGTCGCACACGTCAACGACGTGGAGGGCACGCCGGTGCGCATGGTGACCATCGGCAACGAAGTGCATCGCGTCGTGGCGCGGCGCGGTGAATCGCGCGGACGCTACACGCTGTGGCTCGACGGCTTCCGATTCGAGGTCGAGGCACTCGATGAGCGCACGCGCGCCATTCGTGAGTTGAGCGACGCAGCGAAGGGGCCGACAGGTCCGCTGCCGCTCATCGCGCCGATGCCGGGAATGATCATCCGCGTCGCCGTGCAAGTCGGCGACACCGTCGTGCCAGGCCAGGGACTCGTCGTCATGGAGGCAATGAAAATGGAAAACGAATTGCGTGCGACATCGGCGGGCACGGTGAAGGCCGTGCTCGCACAGGCAGGGACCGCGGTCGAGAAGGGTGCGATCTTGTTGGAGATGGAGTGATGCGCGCCTTGCCGTTGGCCGCCATCTCGATCTTCCTCGCGGCGAGCACATTGGGCGCACAGGCACCCAGCACCGACATCTTCCTCGCACCGCTCAAGCGCGTGCGCGATTCAATCGTCGTTGGGCCGGCGAAGAACATCACCAGTCGCTCGGGCTACGACAATCAACCGAGCTTTACGCCAGACAGTCGTGCGATTCTCTACACCGCCGTCGGCGCCGACGCGCAGTCAGACATCTGGCGCTACGACATTGCCGCGAAGCGCACATCGCAGCTGACCCACACACCCGAGAGCGAATACTCGGCGACCGTGATGCCCGGTGGACGCCGGATGAGTGTCATTCGCGTCGAGCGCGATTCGACGCAGCGGCTCTGGAGCTTCTCCGTCGACGGCAACGATCCGCAGATTCTGCTCACGGCGCTGAAACCCGTCGGGTACCACGCGTGGCTCGGACCGGCCAAGCTCGCGACGTTCGTGCTTGGCACGCCCGCGACGCTCCACGTGATCGAGAGTGATGGCAGTGGCGACATGATTCGTTCGCGCGATATCGGCCGAGCACTCCAACGCGTTCCGGGCAAGGCTGCGTTCAGCTACACGCATCGCGACAGCGCGAAGGCATTCTGGATCATGACGCAGCCGGTCATCGGCGAGAGCGAAGCTGTCGTCGTGAAGGCGCCGAGCGACAACGAGTATCACGCGTGGACGCCTGATGGTGTGCTGCTCACCGTCTCGCAGGGAAAGCTCGTGCGATGGAACCGTGCGATCGACGCAACCAGTGGCTGGCTGCCCGTGGCGGACATCTCCGCGGGCGTAAAAAACATCAGCCGGCTTGCGGTGAGCCCCGACGGTAAGTGGCTTGTCTTTGCCGCGGAGCCAGCGTCGCCCTGAAGATCCTGGCGATCTCCGGGAGCCTGCGCGGCGCGTCGTCGAACAGTGCAGTGCTGCGTGTTGCGGCGCGCATAGCTCCTTCGGGCGTCCGTGTGAACATCTACGACGGGATCGATACCCTGCCGTACTTCAATCCCGATCTCGATCGGGAAATCGATGATCCACTCCTGCCGTCATCGGTACGCGAGCTTCGGGCGGCAATCGCAGCGTCGGATGCGGTATTGATATCCAGTCCCGAATACGCGCACGGCGTACCCGGAGTTCTCAAGAACGCGCTGGACTGGCTGGTGGGCGGCCCGGAGATGGTGGGGAAGCGGGTCGCGCTGCTGAACACGGCTCCGCATGCCACGCACGCGCAGGCGTCGCTCGCAGAGACGCTTCGTACGATGTCTGTCGTTCTCGTTGCCATGATCGCCGTGGCCACCCAACGTAACGCGTCCGACGAAGAACTCGCAGCGCACCAGCAACTGCGGGGTGCGCTGCTCGATTTGCTCACCACACTTTGCGATGCTGAACCGTCGCCCGGTGCTCGCCCCATCGCGTAGCGGCTGGCTGTCGTTTCGGCCGTCCTAGATGGTGCGCCAGAGCATGCGCAGCCCCGACGTGCCGAGGATTGTGATGTATGCGAATGCGAAGAGCGCATTCGTCGCTCCCATCACGGCGATGGGCCACTGTAACCCCGGCGTCATGGCGGCCCGCCTCAGATAGAATGCGCCACCCAACGCTCGCCCCACGATCGCGACGCCGACATTCGGGAGTAGAAGTTCCGGATGTCTCGCCGTCACTGCGTAGAGAAGCGCGAGGACGACAAGGAACACCGACGCGTATTGCGGCCAGAACGTCATCTCTCTCGGCAATTGAAACGCGCGCTCAGTGCGTTCCGCGAAGAAGAGGAAGCCGATTGCGCCTCCAACATCGACGACTGCTCCTGCCCACAGCGCAGCCGTGAGCCAGTGAACGTTGGGCCCTGTTGCGGCGTCTTGAACGGCCAGTAGATCCAGCATACGAATCTCCTTTTTGGTGAGGAAAGACAGAGGCGCATCGAGCCAGAACGAATGAGGGCAACCGCAAGGTTGCCCTCACTGTCACTCATGGTCCTACTTCCCGTGTTCGTCGTCGCGGAGTGCCGACGCCTGCCGCGCGCCCGCGGCGATAGAAACGAAGCGGCCTGGCGGCACGTTTCCCGTGCCGTTGGATGCGTCGCCCCACTGGCGAATCGTACCATCGTCGGTGAGTCCGATGCTGTAGTTGAGTCCTGCGGCGATAGCGGCAAAGCGGACATTTGCGGGCGCGATGTTCTCCTGAAACGTGTTCTTCCCCCATCCCACGACGGTGCCATTCGCACGGAGCGCCAGAATGTGCTGGTTGCCCGCCGCGATCGCCACGAACCGCTCTCCGGGGACGAAGACGTGTCCGGCTCCGTCGCTCATCCAGCCGTTGAAGATGTCAGCGGCGAACTGGCCACCGCCCCAGCCGACCAACGTGCCATCCTTGCGCAGCGCGATGCTGTAGATGGTGCGCGCGGCGACCTCCGTGAACTTGCCCTCCGGGGGCGCCACGAGCACGGCGGGACCGCTGCCCCACGTCACGAGACCCCCGCTCACTTCGATCGCGACGCCGTGAGTGGATCCGCCGGCAACCTGCCTCGCCTTCAGGCCCGCCGGCGGGGTCGCGGGGGTGCCGCCCAGGAAATTGCCCCAGGACACCACCGAGTGATTCTTGCGAATCGCGTACAGGGTGCTGAGCGCCAGATACGCGGACTCGTACTCGTCGTTGGCCAGCGCCGCGGGCATCGGCTGCGGCACGGTCGATGGCACGCCGACGCTTCCCCACAGGAAGAGGGAACCGTCGTGGCGGATGACGAGCCCTTGTCGAGCCCCGCCTGGCGCGATCGCCTTGATGTCCTCATTCACGGGCGCGTCAGTGATCTGCTGCGCCGAGTTGTCACCCCAGATGACGAAATTGGCGCTGTTCTTCGAACGGTTCAGTGTTGCTTGCACATCGGCTGAAGGGGTCCTGGCCGGAGCGTCGGCCAGCGGAGCGACGGCGTCGGGGGAGCAGCCGGCGAGCAGCACGGACAGGATGATTGGAAGGTTGCGGCGCATGGCGCGTTCCTCATGGAGTTGATGATGGATGGAGCCCGATCGCGGACGCGAGCGGGAAGTGTGTGATCGAGCGCGGCGACTTAGCGCAACACCAGGCCAGTGAGCGCGATCCGGTATTCCTTTGCGACGGCGTCCCAGCCGACCGCGTACGACGTCGCCTGATAGCCGTGCACTCCGTACTGCGCAGGGAGCTTCACTGGCACCGACGCGACGTCGGGCTTCGCATCGAGATACGCCTTTGCGATCATCGGCTCGGCGAAGATCATCGCGCCGTCGTACGAGCCGTAGATGAACGTCCTGGTGAACGGACCACCGTGGCGCTCCGGCGCATCGGGATCATTCCAGTGCAAGCCCATGAGGGCAGCGGCCATTCCGGCTGCGTAACCGGCGGGGATGAATTCCGGCGCGGGTTGGCGCATGATTTTCGCCGTCAGCACCGAGTCACCGAGTACGATGCCTTCGCGCGTTGCCTGGGCGATCGTGTAGAAGTGCACGTCGAAGTGGGGCACCGTGTACACCATCGGAGGTGGATGGCCCGTCGGCATCCAGTTGATCACGGCATGCTTGAACGCTGTTGCCGACGCCTGCGACGGAAGCGCAAACGCGTACTCGGCCGTGGCGTTTGGCAGTCCGGTGAGCGCTGACTCTGTGAGGGCTACGCCGATCTCGGTGGGCGCCCCGGATCCGTCGAGCGTGACGTACGTGCGCGCCGTACCGCTCGCCAATGCGGTGACGGGCCCGAAGAAGGTTCCGCTCTGGTCCAGCGGCGTCGACGGCGTCGACTCGGAGCAACCGAGCATTGCACCAGCTACCACGCTTATCGTGATTGCGGCCCTGAGGTAATCCCGTGCGTGTCGCATTTCACTCTCCCTGAAGGTGGACTGCCGAAGCGTCCGTTCTCGTCGATGGCTCATCGCGACGCGTGTTGCCCAGCCTACGGGTGATCCGTATGTTCGACCGGCCTGTCGTCTCGATGGCGCACCACTAGACGCGGCGTCCTCGCCGCAAACACGCCACACTGCGGCCGACGCCCCGAACGCCCACTCGCGAGGTGCGTGGTATGCCCGACGAAGAGCAGCAGGAGGTCAGCCTGGCACTCGCGGCGCTGCGCGGCGGGACATCCGACGCGATGCATCGCCTGATGCCGCTCGTGTACGGCGAGCTGCGGCGCATCGCGCATCGTCAACTGCGTGCCGAGGCCGACGGACATACGCTGTCCACCACCGCGGTCGTTCACGAGGCGTATCTGCGCATCGCCGACCAGCCCGACGCACAGTGGGTCGACCGAGCACAGTTCTTCGCGGTCGCCGCGCGGACGATGCGCCGCATCCTCATCGATTACGCACGGAAGCACAAAGCGGCTCGGCGTGGTGGCCCTCAGCGCGCCCGCGTGGATCTCGATGCGCTCGAGCTAGCCGACTCGCCGTCGATCGCCATCGTCGAGCGCGCTGACTCATTGCTGGCACTGGACGAAGCGGTGGACCGCCTCAGGGAGGTCGATGAACGACTCGCTCGCGTCGTCGAGTGCCGCTTCTTCGCTGGATTGAGCGAGGCGGAGACTGCGGAGGCACTCGGAGTGTCGCAGCGCACGGTGGCGCGAGACTGGATGATGGCGCGTGCCTGGTTGTTCAAGTATCTCCGCGATGACACGGCCTGACGATGCGGCGGATGCGGCACGCGAGTCACCCGCGGAGCGCTGGGCGCGCGTAAGACCGATCGTGGAAGCGCTGCTTGCTGTGCCGACATGCGATCGCGACCCGCTGCTCGACCGTGAATGCGGCGTGGACACACGGCTGCGGCACGACGTGGAACGAATGGTTCTGGCGTACGAGAGCGCCGCGAAGTCGAAGAACTTCCTCGCCGAACCCGCCGCCGTCGCGGCGGCGATGCTGGACGACCTGCGTGCTGGGCTCACCACCGGCGGCACCTTGGCCGCGATCGGCGGCACGCAGGGCGCCGCGGGGCCGACGGTGCCGACCGCCTTCATCGGCAACGGCCGATTCGCGCTGCGGCGCGAACTGGGCGCGGGCGGCATGGGCGTTGTCTTCGAGGCGCTCGACCAGGAGTCCGGAACGCACGTGGCGCTCAAGGTGCTGCCATTGGTCGACCCACACGCACTGTTTCGCTTCAAGCGCGAATTCCGCTCGCTGGCGGCGCTCGTTCATCCGAATCTCGTCTCATTGTACGAGCTCATTGCGCAGGACGACCGCTGGTTCTTCACGATGGAGTTGATCGAGGGCGACGATCTCCTCGGCTGGGTCCGCGGCGGCCGGCGTGGCACACGCGCGGCGGCCGGCGCGCTGGCGAGCCTGGATGAGGTGATCGACGAGCAGCGCTTGCGAGTCGCCATGGCGCAGCTCGCGATCGGCGTTGGCGCGCTGCACGCCAACGGCATCCTGCATTGCGACCTCAAGCCACCCAACGTCCTCGTGAGACGCGACGGCACGGTCGCGATCCTCGACTTCGGCATCGTGCTCGGACTCAGCGATGCCGCGCCATCAGGCCAGCAGCTCGGCACCCTACCTTACATGTCGCCGGAGCAGTTGTCCGGCGATCCACTGACCACGGCGAGTGACTGGTACACCGTCGGCATCATCCTCTACGAAGCGCTCACCGGTCGCACGCCCTTCGCAGGCGCACATGCGTCGATGTTCTTTGCAAAAGCGCGCGGAGTCATCATCGCACCCAGCACGCTGGTGCGTGGCGTCCCTCACGATCTCGAGGCGCTCTGTCTCGAGCTGCTGAGCGCCGAGGCGTCGCGGCGGCCATCGGGCCAGGAAGTCATCGCACGACTCACGTCGTCGACGACGGTGTCAACGGGACGAGCCGAGCCGAGCGGTCTGCGTCATCGCCTGTTCGTTGGTCGTGAGACGCAACTCTCCGCGTTGACGTCCGCCCTGGACTCCGCGGTGCGTGGCGTCGGCTCGACGATCTACGTGCACGGATCGTCCGGTGCAGGAAAGAGCGCGCTCATCGAGCGATTCCTGATCGACGTCCGACGCGACGATCGCGTCGTCGTACTCTCCGGCCGATGCGACGAGCAGGAGTCGGTGCCGTTCAAGGCGGTCGACACGATCGTGGACGCGCTGACGACGTGGCTGCGCAAGCGATCGCCGCCAGAGCTCGCGCGGTTGCTGCCGGCCGACGTCGGATTGCTCGGGCGGTTGTTCCGGGTACTCGAGCGCGTGCCCGCGATCGCCGACGCTGCCCGTGACAATCTTGCCGTTCGTGATCCGCGCGAACTACGTCGCCGCGCGTTCGATGCGCTGCGCGACGTCCTCGTGCGAATTGGCGACGCTGCGCCGCTCGTCGTGGTCATCGACGACCTGCAGTGGGGCGACGCCGACGGCGGCGAACTGCTCGCGCATGTGCTGGGCGGCCCGAAGCCGCCGCGCATGCTGTTCGTCGCGGCGTACCGCAGCGAGTACGAGGCGACGAGCCGATGCCTGCAGGTGTTGGCGGCGGCGCAGGTCAATCGTCGGGGCGGCGCAGATCCCGTCTACCTCGCCCTGCCGGCGCTCGACCCCTCCGAAGCGCGAACGCTCGCCCGCGTGCTGCTCGACGCGGGCGACGACGAATCAGCAATTGTTCGCGTGGTCGAGGAATCTCGTGGCAACCCCTTCTTCATCCACGAGCTCGCGCGCTACGTACGCACGCACCCGAGGTGGGCCGACCAGTCACTCACCGGGGAGTTCGATCTCGACCGCGTGCTCTGGTCTCGCATCCAGCAGCTTCCTGCACACGCGAGGGAGTTGCTCGAGATCATCGCCACGGCGGGGAAGCCGGTGCGCAACGTCCATTGGCGCAGCGCGAGCAACGAAGCCACGCACGATCCGCGTGCGATGGCGCTGCTGCGCTATGAGCATCTCCTTCGCTCCACGGGGTCGTCAGCCGACGATGAAGTCGAGACGTATCATGACCGTATTCGAGAGACGGTCGTCGCGCGGCTGAAGCCCATGGCCCGACAGGGGCATCATCGGCGGCTTGCGGTCGCACTGGCGGCCGACATCGATGCCGACGAGGAAACTGTCGCTGTGCACTTTGCCGAGGGCGGCGACGACGAGCGCGCCGGCGTGCACTACGCGAACGCGGCTGCGGGCGCGGAGCGCGCGCTCGCCTTCGATCGAGCAGCGACGCTGTACGAGCGCGCGCTCGAGCTCCGACCCGGCGACGCGGCCGAGCATCGTCAGCTCTTGTCGTCGCTCGCCCGTGCGCTCGCGAATGCGGGGCGAGGCCAGCGCGCCGGCATGGCATTCGAGCGCGCGGCGTCCCTCGCCGACGCCGACGAACGGCTCGACCTGCAACGCCAGGCGGCGACCCAGTACGCCATCAGCGGTCACATCGACGAAGGGCGCGCGCTCTTCACGCGGGTCCTGCGCGGCGTCGGACTCGGCTTTCCGCAGTCTTCGGGCGCATTGATGGTACAACTGTTGGGACGTCGGGCACGGTTGCGACTGCGCGGACTGCGCTTCACGCAACGAGCGGAAGGCGACATCGAGCCAACGCTGCTGCGCCGGCTCGACGCCCTCTGGGCCGTGAGCACGGCGCTCGGCACGGTCGACGTCGTTCGCGTGGCCGCGTTGCAGTCGCAGGCGTTACTGCTCGCGCTCGACGCGGGCGAACCGCGACGTCTCTCCCTTGCGCTCGCGTGGGAGGCCGTGCTCACGGCGACCGGTGGATCCCGCACAGCGCAGCGAACTTGTGATCTGCTGCGGCTGGCGCGCCGTCTCGCGCAGCGTGCCGAGAGTCCGCACGCCAGCGGCATGATGGACTTCGCCGAGGGATGGGTGTCGTTCCTGCACGGACGCTTTCCCGACGCATTGACCGCCTGCGCGCGCGCCGAACCTGTCTTTCGCGACCAGTGCATCGGCGCCTGGTGGGAGCTGTCGACGACCCGCACGATGATGGCGTGGACGATGTCCCACCGCGGCGACAACAACCAGTTGAGCGCGCAGCTGCGTGTATGGGAGCCCGAAGCGCGCGCGCGCGGAGATCACTTCATGGTGACCAATCTGCTCGCGTTTCCCGTGCCCTATGAACGTCTCGTAGCGGACGACGCGGCGGGGGCAGCGCGTGCGCTCGACGAGGCGTTGGCCCTGTGGCCATACGAAGGATTCCACATTCAACACGTGTCGGTGTTGTTTTCCCGCGCGCTGATGTTGCTCTATCGAGGCGACGGCGCCCGCGCATGCGACGAGGTCACCCGGAAATGGCCGGCGATGATTCGGTCGCTACAGACGCAGAACCAGGTGACACGCGTCATGCTTCGCGACGTGCGCGCTCGGGCGCGTTGGCTGCGGCGGCTGCCGGCATCGATCGGCCGCGACACCTCGCGCGCGCGGATCGCGACGCGCGCGCGATGGCGCGCGAGGGGAGTACGTGGACGTCGGGATACGTCGCTCGGCTACAGGCCGGTGTGGCGCTCCTGCGAGGCGACGTCGAGAGGGCGGAGCGTTCGCTGCGCGCGGCCGACGCTGCCCTCGACGCAGCTGGACTCGTTCTGCCCGCCGCTGTCGCACGCCGACAACTCGGCGCACTGATCGGCGGCGGTGAAGGACGTCAGCTCGTCGCCGACGCGGACGCGTTCATGCGTGCGCGTTCCGTCGTCGACGTCAATGCGATGAGTCGAATGCTGGGTGTCGGCGCCACATAGGCGTGACGCATCGAGTTCATTCGGGGCAAGGCATCAGACCGTCGGCGGAACAGTGGAGCGCTTCGGACATGGTGTGTCCTCCCGGTCAGGTAAGGTCCGCCTTGCTGCCTTACCATACGACGCGCAGGACTCCTGCGAAACGCGCCACGGGACCAACCCCAGTCTGCGGTGGTGCGATCAGCGCTTCCGTCCCGGCGCGATCGCACCACGCCCGAACTTCATCCGCACCATGTCCATCGCCTTCGACACATCGCGATCCTTCGCCGTCTCGAGCGCACCCGACTGCTTGTCGAACAAGGTGAGCTGCTTCGCCGGGGGCGCTGTAAAGTTCGATAGCTTCACGCCGAGCAGCCGGGCAGGGACGCGTCGTGCCTTACGCAGTCTTGCCAGGAGCTCGCGCGCCACGACAAAGATCGCGCGGTCCGACTCCAGCGCCTCGTCCACTGTGCGATTCGCCTGGCGCGTCGTGAAGTCCTTGTCCCGAATCCGAACGGTGATTGTGCGCGCGGTGAGCGCGTCGCTCCGCAGGTCCGCCGCCGCGCGACCCACGAGCTCCGTGAGTTCGCCCTCGAGCACGAGGTCGTCGTTGATGTCCTTCGGGAACGTGTCGTCGCGGCTGATGCTCTTCGCGCTCTCGCGCTCCACGACATGGCCGCCGCTGTCATGACCGCGCACTCGCGCCGCGAGCCAGGCCGCGTCGCGCGGACCGACGAGTCGCTCGAGCGCCGCGTCGTCCAGCGCCAGCACGTCGTTCACCGTCCGCAGTCCGCGCTCCGAGAGGCGCGACGTCGTCTTCGGCCCAATGCCGGGAATCTCCGCCAGCTTGAGGAGGCGCATGAAATCCTGCTCACCGCCGGCCTCGATGATGTTCACGCCATCGGCCCCATTCTCGGGCCGAGGCTTCGCCCGCTCGGCGGCCAGCTTCGCGATGAGCTTGGACGTCCCTCCTCCAATCGAGACCGTCATCCCCGTTTCGGCGATGACGGCGTCGCGCAGGCGATGTCCGATCGTCCTCAGCGGCGCACCTTCGTACAGGGCCTCAGTGCCGCCGAGGTCGAGATACCATTCGTCGATGCTGGCAGCCTGGACCACGGGCGCGTACTTCTCCAGCACGGTGCGTATCTCTCCATGCTTCTGGCGACAGGCCTTGCCGGGCACAGGGACGCACATGGCCGTCGGGCACAGGCGAAGCGCCTGCGCCATCGGCATGGCGGAACGGACGCCGAACGCGCGCGCTTCGTACGACGCCGAGCAGACGATACCCCGTCCCTCCGCCGTACCGCCGACGAGGAGACATGGAGCTTTCCCTGCGCCGTCGGGGTCCACCCATCTCGCGACGGCGACGAAGAACGCGTCAGCGTCGACGAGCATGATGCGTCGGGGCGTCGGGGTTTGTTCGGTCACACCGGTAAAAGTACAGGACAAGGGGCGCGGTTGACCAGAGCTAAGTGCTTGCCTAGCTTGCGTGTCTGTCCAAAAACGCCTTCAATGGCGGCCAAAACCCGGGTTGCATTACGCACCAGTGAGGCGCAGTACATACGCGGTTCAGTTCAGGTCATGTTCAAATCGTTCACGGCTACACCCGATGACATCCAGCAAGACTGGTATGTCGTCGACGCCGAGGGAATGGTCCTCGGCCGCCTCGCGACGGAGATCGCGCGCATCATCCGCGGCAAGCACAAGCCCATGTTCACGCCGCACATGGACACCGGCGACGGCGTCATCGTCATCAACGCGTCGAAGGTCCGCGTGACGGGCCGCAAGGCGGAGCAGAAGGAATACTTCCGCCACACCGGCTACATGGGTCACGAGCGCTTCACCCCCTTCGCCAGCATGCTGGCCAAGCACCCGGAGCGCATCATCGAGAAGGCGGTTTTCGGCATGCTGCCCAAGTCGGCACTCGGCCGTCAGGTCCTGCGCGGAAAGCTTCGCGTCTATCCTGGCGCCGAACACCCGCACGTCGCGCAGCAGCCCAAGGTCCTGACCTTCCCGAAAGCCGAGGCCAAGTAAGACATGTCTGACACCATTACGCACACGATCGGACGCCGCAAGGAAGCTGTCTGCCGCGTCTACTTGAAGGCTGGCAGCGGGAAGTGGGACATCAATGGGCGTACGCTTGGTGACTATTTTCCAAGACCCGCTCTCGTCACCGCCATCCAGCAGCCGTTTACGGCGACCGACATGCTCGGCCGCTATGACGTCAAGGCGAACATCAACGGTGGTGGCCAGACGGGCCAATCCGGTGCGCTTCGCCTCGCCGTGGCGCGCGCTCTCGTGAAGATCGACGAGACGCATCGCCGCAAGCTCCGCGACTTGGGCCTGTTGACGCGTGATGCACGCGCGGTAGAGCGCAAGAAGCCCGGCCGTCCGAAGGCGCGCAAGCGCTTCCAGTTCAGCAAGCGCTAATCGCAGTCGTAGGCATCCTACACGCGGCCTGAGTCTCCGCCCGGTGCCGGCACAATGCCGGTGGGCGGAGGCGATGACGGTTCGCGGACGAATCAACCAACCGTACAGGACATGTCAGACAACAAGCCCACTCTCGAAGCACTGCTCGCGGCCGGCGTCCACTTCGGACACCAGACGCGCCGCTGGAATCCCAAGATGCGCCGCTTCATCTTCGCCGAGCGCAACGGGATTCACATCATCGATCTTCAGAAGACCCTTCGTCAGCTCGACCTCGCGCAGAAGCTCGTGCGCGATGTGGTCCTGCGTGGCGAGAGCGTCCTCTTCGTCTGCACCAAGGCCCAGGTTGCCGGCATCGTCAAGCAGGAAGCCGAGCGCGCAGGCGCGATGTACATCACTGAGCGCTGGCTCGGTGGCTTGCTCACGAACTTCCAGACGGTCAAGAAGCAGCTCAAGCGCATGAAGGAGCTCGAGGCGGGTTCGGCGGAAGGCGGCGAGTGGGCGAACTTCACGAAGAAAGAGCGTCTCATGATGACGCGCGAGAAGGAGAAGC
>JBDSML010000203.1:0-18551 GCA_039915865.1 Gemmatimonadaceae bacterium
CATCCGTCGCGAAACAACTGGGGACCCTTGGTCGTCCCTCAGGCACAGTACTTCGTCCTCGGTGACAATCGCGACAACTCGCTCGACAGCCGCTATTGGGGCTTCGTACCGGACTCGCTGCTGCGCGGGCGCCCCGAGGTAGTGTACTTCAGCTTCTCTCCCGATTCTTCCGATGATTTCGCCTGGCTGACGCACGTCCGCTGGACGCGCCTCGGCGAGCGCGTGCACTGAAATAGTAGACAGATCCCTCCCCGACCGTCGTTGGTCGAAATCCCCGGAAATGCCGCATGGCCACCACTCCGAACAGCAAGAAGTCATCGTTCGAAGAGGGATCGCTCGATCAGTACCTGCGGGACATCAGCATCTATCCGCTCATCACGCGGGAAGATGAAGTTGCGCTCGCCCAGAAGATCCGCGTCGGAGATCAGGAAGCACTCGACAAGCTCGTGCGCTCGAACCTGCGCTTCGTCGTCAGTGTGGCGAAGAAATACCAGAATCAGGGCGTCTCGCTCTCCGACCTGATCAACGAGGGCAACCTCGGCCTCATCCGCGCCGCTCACAAGTTCGACGAGACGAAGGGCATCAAGTTCATCTCGTACGCGGTGTGGTGGATTCGTCAGGCCATCCTGCAGGCGCTCGCGGAGCAGAGCCGCATCGTCCGGGTTCCCTTGAACCGGGCAGGGACGCTCCACCGGATAGGAAAGCGCGCGAGCTTCCTGCTCCAGGAGCTGGGACGCGAGGCGACGCACGCCGAGATCGCCGAAGGGATGGACATCACGGAAGAGGAAGTCGCGAAGACGATGTCGATCTCGCAGACGCATCTCTCCCTCGATGCGCCGATGACGCCGGGCGAGGACAACAGGCTTCTCGACTACCTGCCGGATAACCTCAATCCGACGCCGGACGAGTTGACCTTCGAGAAGGCGCTCACGGAGTCGATCGAGGAGGCGCTCGCGCATCTGAAAGAGCGCGAGTCGAAGATCCTGCGTCTGTACTTCGGCCTGGATGGCGAAGAGCCGATGACGCTGGAGCAGATCGGGTCGCTGCTCGGGATTACGCGCGAGCGCGTGCGACAGATCAAGGAAAAGGCCCTGTCGCGCTTGCGGCATGTCTCGCGAGCGCGCGCATTGGAGTCTTACCTGGGCTGAGTTCTTGGCTGATTGCGCGCTTGGCCTGTCGATGCGCAACGGTCGATCGCGTGCAGTCGTTCCGCCGGCGGGACGTCGCGTGCTTGCTCGGGCCGAAGCGGCCCGAGAACGCTCAGACGCCGACTCCACGAACGCGCGCTCCCTCCCTGCACGCTATCCTGCACACCGCGAGCAACCTGCTCTCTGCCGTTCTGTGAACGCGCGCTCTCTCGACTGCGCCTCACGCCTCACGCCGGCTACTGCGCTCCGACGCACAACATCTTCACCTGCTGCGCCACATACGGATGCAGTTGCGCCGCGTAATCAAGAAACTGCTTCGCCGCATCAGGCGCCGCCGCCCCATTCGTCGCCAACAGAGTCTCCGCCAGGACGAGGTTGTCCTGCGCAATCGTCGCAATCGGACAACTCTTCGCCGCCGGAAGCTCCGTCGCCGCCAATTGAGCAACGCCAAACGCTGCCGAGCCCACGAGGAAGCCCGCGTTCTGCGATGGTGACAGCCGCTGCGAGAGCTGCAGGAAATGCAGGGCCATCTCGAAGTCCGCACGCTTCTTCGTCGCGTTCGCCGCCCGATACATCGCGTTGCCGCGCGCCAGCGTGAATTGCGCGACCACCGCCGAATCGGCGACGGTCCTGATGCCCGCCTGCAGCACGACGAGCGCACTGTCGTTCTGGTCGACGTCGATGAAGGCCTGCGCAAGTTGCAGGTAGCTGCGAGCCAGCGTCGAATCCTGCGCGACCGCCTTCCTCGTCGCCTCCAGCGCGCCCTGCTTGTCGCCTCGCTTGCGCTTCTGCTGCGCATCGAGCGCGAGCAACTTGCCGCTCTTCGGAAAACGCTCGAGACCGCGCGCTAACGCCGCATCGGTTTCGCCGAGAACCAGCTGTGTGTACAGCAGGTACAACTCGGGATCTTCAGGATGGATCGCGACGCCCTCGGCGGCTGTGGCGATCGCGCGGAAGGGCTGATTGCCATTGCGATAGGCGCCCGCCATGCGAATGAAATAGTCCGGCTGCGTCTCGTACGCCGGCGACAGCTTTCGCAGCGCTTCGCCGACATTGGTGGCATTCGTCCAATCCTCGGTCGCGAGCAGCACGCGCCAATGCAGGCCGGCGAGATGCTCGTCGTCCGGGCGGTCGAGTACCGCCTGTGCGATGATCGGCTTCGCCATCGCCGGATTGCCGTCGCGCATGAGGGCCGTGACGACGCGCGCCACGACGTCCGCGTCGTGCGCCTGCAACACGGCGAGCGCCGTCCACGCATGACCGGCGTCCTCCTTGTGTTCGAGCTCGTCGTTCGCCTTGGCCGCTGCCTCCCAACCGTAGGTGCTGCTGGAATCGATCGCGAGCAATGCATTCGCGACGCGGAGGAGAGAGTCGGCAGGCTGGCCCGTCGCCGCGTATGCGCGGAGCAGGCATGCCCTCGCGATCGTCGCACGTGGATAGGCCTTGATGCCCTCGAGCGCGAACGTCGCGGCCTCGCGAGAATTGTTCGCCCGCAGGGCATTCTCGCACCGGCGCACATGCGTCAACTGCAGTCGCGCCCGTAGCACCTCGGCGCCGAATGCATCCGCGGCGGGGTCGATGTCGGGAAGCTCCGTGGTGGTGATCGGCTGCCGGAGCGCCGAGTCGCGCGTGAGGACGAGCAGGCCCTCGAGACGCATCGCGCGGCCGTTCGTGATGGCGCGCCCGACGACGTACTCGTCCGCGCGGTAGCGACGCGTCTGGTCGCGAATCTCGGTGGCGAGAAGCACGCTGTCGGGATTGTAGCCGGCCTTCTCGAGCTGCTGCAGCATGTCCCCGCGCCCGACAACGGACAGGTCCTTCCCCTTGCCGTGATCGATGGCGCCAGCGATCGCGTCGCCAAGGCGGCGACCGAGGCTACCGCGTCCCCCGTCGAAGTTGTGCACCAGCAGACGCTGCCTGATGAACTCCTGTTGCGCGGTCACCGGCGTCGGTGGAAGGCCGCCTGCCATCGCGACGACAGCGATGACGGCGAGCGGAAAGCGAAACACGAAGAGCTTCGCGGATTGAGGGAGGAGCGGCGACCTCGAGCCGGTCCGAATATACGCGCAAACCCCGGCGTGCGATGCAGGGGAAAGGCTAGTGGACGGTGACCCCCGCACTCGCCAGCTCCGGCTCGAAACCCTTGCACGCGCGATGCATCACGCGTCGCAGGTCTGCCGATCGCGTTCCGACGACGTTCAACGCCTTATTCTCGCCGGCATTCCAGAATCGCCAGCCGTCGAGCGAGAGCGAACGCGTCCTTGCCTTCGAGGCCGGTCCCCACCGGGTGAGCAGCGTCTTCGCGGCTTCGCACCGCTGCACGCGCCGATCCGCGATCGAGGCGCCGCCCAGATGCGTGTCCTCGGCAAGCGTGGCCTGTGTCGCGAGGCCGGACGCCTCGCCGCTCAGGTTGGCCAGGCTCTGAAGATCGAGCACCGTCTTGGCATCGCGACCAGCGTTGGTAGCGCGAGCGAGGTTGAACTGCGCGATGAAGACATCCGGCGCAGCGACATTGAGCGCAGCGAGCACCGCGAGGCCCGAGATGGCGACACCGGCGATGAATGGACGCCCCTGCCCACGCAGTACCGTGACGGCCAACCACACCAGCACGACGGCCAGCCACGCCATGAACACGAGCGGATACAGGCGGTCCGTCGTGAGCCCGTAATAGTGCACGTAGAGCTTCATGCGCATCGCGGCCGAGAGCAGGATTGCGCCGAGCAAGACGATGAGTGGAATCGAGAGCACGGTGTGCCGGCGCTCCAGCGCGCGACCGGGCTTGAGTGCGGCGCGCGTGGCGACGAGCAGCGGGATGACGAGCAGCGCGACCCACAGCATCTGGAAGAAGCCCTGACGCGCGTACGCCGATGCAGTGAGACCCGTCCGCTCATGGAGGAACGCCTCGCCACCGAAGAACCAGCCGAGCTGCGCGATGACGAACACGGCGAACAGCGCGTTGAGCGTTCCCAGTGCCGTCGTGACATCGAGGAGGCTGAATCCGAACGGTACGTCGTCGGGTGCGGGATGTTTCCCGAGATCGACGAGCAGAGCGCCACGCGCCCATCCGCTCACGAGCCACGCATAGAAGCCGGTGACGACGACGTGCGAGGCGATCGTACCGAGGTCGAACTCCGGCAGCGTCACGAGACTCTTGAAGATCGGATCCGCGTCGCGCAGCAGCGTGCCGAAGATCAGGAGAAGCGTTCCGCCGATCAGCATCGCGCGGAACACGGAGACGAGGCGCGACGCGACGCCGTGGCGGGCGTCGGCACTGAACAGGTCGCGGAAGGCGAGGGGAAGAAATCCCGCCATGCCGGTGAGGGCGAGCATTCCGGTGGCCCACACGGTGTCGCGGAAGCGGGCAGCGAGTATCGCGGCGCTGCCGTGACTGAGTGCGATGGCGGCCATGCCGAGTGCGCCGACCGTCGCCACGAAGTCGAGTCCCTGGAGGGTCGACGAGTCGCGCCAGGCGAGGCCGAGGGAGAACAGGATCGCCGTCGCCAGCCATGCGGCCGCCTCGCGCGAAATCTCGCGTCCGTCGCTCCAGGCGGACGCGGTGATCGCGAGCACGAGCAGCGCGATCCAGACGGGGAACGCGGTTCCGACAGGGAGGTCACGGAGGAGGGCGTCTCCCGCCAATCCGAGGAGGAGCGCATGGCCGGCGATTCGACGCGCGAGCGGGCGGTTGACGGGCGCCGCCTCGACGACGGCAGTGTGGCGGAGGGCTGGCCGCTGACCGGCGATCAGCGCGTCGAAGTTGTCGGGGGGTCGATGCATGGAAAGTACTTTACAATATAAAGTCAAATGAGACAAGCCCCGCTTTCGCCAGGCCGCCGCCCCGGCGAGATTCGTCGTCATGGCTCAAACCGCATCCTTCGACGTGACCACAGGGGTCGACCTCCAGGAGGTCGACAACGCGATCAACCAGGCCCAGAAGGAGATCGCGCAGCGATACGACTTCAAGGGCTCCAAGGCCTCCATCGACTTCAAGCGCGCGGAGAACCTCATCGCCCTCGTCGCCGACAGCGACTTCCAGATGACGGCACTATTCGACGTCGTGCAGACGAAGCTCATCAAGCGTGGCGTGCCGGTGAAGAATCTCGACATCGGGGACCTGAAGCAGGCGGCCGGCGACACGGTGCGGCGCGACATCAAGCTCAAGATGGAGCTCGACACCGAGACGGCGAAGAAGGTCGCTGCGGCAATCAAGGACGCGAAGCTCAAGAAGGTGCAGGCGTCCATTCAGGGCGAGCAGGTGCGCATCAGCGGACCGTCGCGCGACGACCTTCAGGAGGCGATCGCGCTGCTCAAGGAAAAGGACTTCGGCGTCCAGCTGCAGTTCGGCAACTACCGGTAGAGGAAGAGCAGGTCCCACGACCTCGCTCGGCACGACACCAACGACAACGAGGCCCATCGCGGGCCGCGACGCGGCGCGCGTCACTCGCCAACGGGGATCCCTGTGAACAAGCCTCTGGTCATTTCCGCATTCGTGCTCGGTACGCTCGTTGGCGGGTTCGCCGTAAACGTCGCGCAGCGTACCGCCGCGGATCGCATATTCGAGATTCGCACATATACCACCGCGCCCGGCCAGCTCCCGATGCTCAACCAACGCTTCCGCGACCACACGGTCGAGATCTTCAAGCGGCATGGCATGGAGAGCGTTGGCTATTGGGTGCCGATCGACACCGCGCTTGCCCAGAACACGCTCGTCTACGTCCTGGCGCATCCCAGTCGCGACGCGGCGAGGCAGGCGTGGGCGGACTTCGGGAAAGATCCGGAGTGGATGAAGGTGCGCGCCGCCACGGAGGCCGAGGGGCTCAAGGTGGTGAAGGTCACGTCGGTGTTCGCGACCCCGACGGACTACTCGGCGATCAAGTAGTGCCGGCTGGCGAGCGGCTAGCGGGCGACGACTTCGATCAGCAAGGGGATCGATTCCGCTAGCAGGCTTCCGTCGGTCGACCTGAGCCGCACCACGCTGCTGTACCGTCCGACCATCAACCCGCCGACGCGAAAAGTGTGAGCGGCAATGCTCGGCGCGGGTGCGCCGAGGTTGCGCACGAGCGTGGTGTCGAACGACGGACCGCGCACCGCGAGCTCTATTCGCCCACCGTGTCGCGCCGCCCACTCACCCGGTCCGAAAGCCACGAGCGTCAGGACGTCCACCGAATCCGTGATGCTCCCGAGCGCGACCGGCGCGCCGGTCGCCGCGTCCGTAACGGACACCAGTCGCGCACCGGCGGCGAGCGTGCCGATTGGTATTTCCGGCGCTCCAGAGATGGCGGGTGCGGCGCCCGTGGACGCATTTGGCGTGGGCGGGGGCGAGCTGTAGACGTGCTTCGATGGCTGTTCGCACGCCGCTCCGGCGAGCAACATCAGGATGCCGGCGGTACGCATTGGCTCGGTTGGATTGCTGAGTACAGCCACTACAGCTGCTGAGCTACCTTTCGACAAACCTTAATTGTACCTACGGCGGGACGATCACGCATGAAACTCGGCTTCATCACACTGGGCTGCGACAAGAACACGGTCGACAGCGAGCGCTATCTGGCGCAGCTCGCCGATCGCGGGGCCGAGTATACGGACGACCTCACCGAAGCCGAGGTGATCGTCATCAATACCTGTGGCTTCATCGATGCGGCGAAGAAGGAGTCGCTCGACGCTATCATCCAGGCCGGGGATCTCAAGGAGTCCGGCTCGTGCAAGGCGGTGGTCGCCGTGGGATGCATGGTCCAGCGTCACAAGGGTGAGCTTCAGGAGGCACTTCCCGAGGTCGACCTGTTTCTTGGCTCGTCGGAGATGGACCGCTTGCTCCCCGAGCTGGAAGCCCGCGGGCTGATCGACGATGTGCCGTCGATCCATCCCGGGGTGCGGCTCTTCACGGGCGACACGCCGCACATCCGCTACCTCAAGGTGAGCGAGGGTTGCGACCATGGCTGCGCGTTTTGCGCCATTCCGCTCATGCGCGGCAAGCACCGGTCGTTCGCGCTCGACGAGGTGATTCGCGACGCACAGCTGCTCGAAGCGCAGGGGGCGCGCGAGGTGAATCTCGTCGCGCAGGATCTCGCGCATTACGGGCGCGATCGCCGCGACGGCTTCACCCTGCCGGAGCTGCTCGAGGCGCTCGTGAAGGAGACGAGCATCCCCTGGCTGCGCATGTTGTATCTGTACTCATCGGGGATCACGCCGCGGTTGCTCGAGGTGATGGCGAGCCAGCCGCGCATCCTGCCGTATCTCGACATGCCGATGCAACACGCGGCCGACGACGTGCTCAAGCGCATGCGTCGTCCCGAGCGACAGGCGACGATCCGCGATCGCGTGAAGACGGTGCGCGACGTCGTGCCCGATCTCGCCATTCGCACGACGTGCATCGTCGGCTTTCCTGGCGAGACAGACGAGGACTTCGATCAGCTGATGGCCTTTCTCGAGGAGATCCAGTTCGAGCGCGTCGGCGCCTTCACGTACTCGCCGCAGGAGGGCACGAAGGCCGCCGAGATGGTGGACGACGTTCCGGAGTCGGTAAAGCGGCAGCGGCTCGAGCGCCTCATGGAGCTGCAGCGCCAGATCACGTCCGAGCGGTACGAGCGGTTCATCGGGCGGACGGCGCGGACGATGGTGGATCGCATCGTCGACGGGGAGGCGCAGGCGCGCACCGTGTGGCAGGCAGACGACGTCGACGGCATCGCGTATGTCCAGGGCGCGGAGGATCTGGCGCCGGGTACGATCATCGACGCGGTGATCGAAGGGATCGAAGACGATGTCGACTTCCGTGCGACGCTGTTACGCGTCATCGACGCGCCTGGTGCGCCACCGAAGCGTGCGCGGTCACTGCCCGTGATGAGCACATCGATCGGGAGCTTCGGGCGTTGAGCCCTGAGCGAGAGCAATGAGCGTGAGCGTGCAGCTTCCAGCATCGAGCACGTCTGAGCTCGAGCTGAAGCTCGGGCTCGAGCCCGAGCTCGAGATGCTCAATGCTGGAGGCCCACGCTCAGGCTCATTGCTCCAGCTGAAGGCTCTCCCGACACTCGGCATGGCATGACTCGCAACACGACGGAATCACGCGCGTTGATGGCGCGCGCTCGCGAGCTGTTTCCTGGCGGAGTGAATTCGCCAGTGCGCGCGTTCAACGGCGTCGGCGGCGAGCCGTTCGTCGTCGAGCGCGGGGAAGGCGCGCGGATCTGGGACGTCGACGGCAACGAATACATCGACTACGTGCTCTCGTGGGGACCGCTCGTGCTTGGCCATGCGCCAGCCGTGGTCCTCGATGCACTGCGTGAGACGATGGCGCGCGGCACGAGTTTCGGAATTCCGACGGGCCTCGAAGTCACGCTGGGGGAGCTGGTACGGCAGCGGATGCCGCACGTGGACATGATGCGCTTCGTGTCGAGCGGCACGGAGGCGACGATGAGCGCGCTGCGCCTCGCGCGCGCTGCCACGGGCCGCGACCTGCTCCTCAAGTTCGACGGTTGTTATCACGGCCATGGCGACAGCTTTCTCGTGCGTGCGGGCTCGGGCGTCGCGACGCTGGGGCTGCCGAATTCGCCCGGTGTGCCGGACGCGCTCGCGGCCATGACGTTGACCTCGCCGTTCAATGATCTGGAGAGTCTCGAGCGCACGTTCAGGACGCACGGCGACAAGATCGCTGCCATCTTCGTCGAGCCGATCATCGGCAATGCCGGCTTCATCGCGCCCGATCCGCAGTTTCTGCCCACGGTGCGTCGACTGGCGACCGAGCACGGTGCGCTGCTCGTGTTCGACGAGGTGATGACGGGCTTTCGCATCGCCTTTGGCGGCGCCGCGGAGTACTTCGGCGTCACGCCGGATCTCACGACGCTCGGCAAGGTGATCGGGGGCGGTCTTCCCGTGGCCGCCTATGGTGGCCGCCGCGAGCTGATGGACATGGTGGCGCCGAGTGGGCCGATGTATCAGGCGGGCACGCTGTCGGGCAATCCGTTGGCGATGGCGGGCGGGATCGCGACGTTGAACGCCCTGACGCCTGCAGTGCACGACGCGATTGCGAGTCGCACGCGGGCACTCGTCGAGGGGCTGCGCGGCATCGCGGCGCGTCGTGGCGTGCCGTTCACTGCGGACAGCGCGGGTTCGATGTTCGGCTTCTTCTTCCGCGCCGAGCCAGTGCGCTCCTTCACCGACGCGAAGACGGCGGACGTCGAGCTGTTCCGCCGCTTCTTCCATGCGGCGCTCCGTCGAGGTGTGTATCTCGCGCCATCGGCCTTCGAGGCGGGGTTCATGTCGGCGGCGCACGGCGATGCGGAGATCGCGCTGACGCTCGAGCGGCTGGATGACGCGTTGGCCGAAGCGCGCTAGTGTCATTCGGCTGCCGCTCGCGCGGGATGACAGGGGTACTCGCCTTGATTCTCGTCGCGTGCTCGGCCGCCGCCGCCGCGCCGCGCGCCGCCCCGGTGGAACCCGCGGCGAGCCCGCGCCCGCGCTCGCGCGGTGCCTCGGCCCGCATCGTTCGTATCGCGCTTGCCGACAACCTGCAGCAGGTTCGGCTCACGTCGTCGGGACCGTGGCAGATTTTCGCCGGGGATGGCCGCACGCCCGTGGCGCTGACGCAGCCTGGCGAACGGTGGCTTCTCGAGCGCGACGGCCGCTCCGTGCGCGCCCAGCGCGAGGACTCGCGGCCCGTCTCGGCACGCGAGGCGACGGTCATCGTGCGTCCCCTCGATCGCGACGGTACGATTGGCTTCAACGGCAAGCGCTGGCGCGGTGAGCTGTTGGTCACCGCGTCGGGCGATCGGCTGATCGTCGTCAACCGACTGCCGATGGACGACTACCTGAAGGGCGTCGTACCGCTCGAGATCGGGACGTCGGCGATGACCGATGCGCCAGCGGTCGAGGCGCAGGCGGTGTCGGCGCGAAGTTATGCGGTGACGCACATCGGAGGGGTGGGTAAGCTGTGGGACATGCGCGCCACGGTGAGCGACCAGGTGTACGGTGGCGCGAGTGCGGAGACGAGCGTCGGCAACGCGAGTGTCGACGCGACGTCCGGGCTCGTGCTGCTCTACGGCGGACACGTCGTCAATGCGCCGTATTACTCGACCTGCGGCGGAAGCACGGCGGAACCGCAGGACGTCTGGCGGGCGTCGCCGGAGCCGTACCTCAAGCGCGTCAGCGACCAGATTCCCGGCACGAATCGATACTACTGCGAGGGCGCGCCCAAGTACCGCTGGACACGGGTCTACGGGCGAGAGGCGTTGCGCGAGAACATCGCGAAGTACATGGCCACCCTTCCCGGACGTAGCGGTTACGTCTCGACCGTGCGCGCCGTGACCGTGACGGACGTGACGCCGGCGGGTCGCGTCGCGACGCTGACCGTCGATACTGATCGCGGCAGCCTCGTACTGCACGGCAACGACATGCGCTCGGCGCTGCGTCTTCCGAGTGGCGAGATACTGTACAGCACCTATTTTTCGGTCGACGCCATCAATGGGCGCGATGGGGTAGAGACGCTTACGCTCACCGGCGGTGGGAATGGCCATGGTGTCGGCATGTGCCAGGCAGGAGCCATCGGACGTGCACGCGCCGGCCAGGATTTCCGGACGATTCTCCAGACCTATTATCCAGGCACCACGGTTGGAACGATCGAGTGAGCGCGCTCGGCGCGCCTTTCGACTGGCCCATATGGCGGCGGTCGTCGCGCTGTGCGTCGTGTTGGACATTCAGCTGGTCGGCGCCCAGGGACTCACCAATCGCATCGAGCTCGACAGCCTGCAGCTGTCGGCCATGAGCCTCGACGTCGGCCGGATACGGCCGAGCCAGTCCGAGCCGGCGAGTGTGTTCGGGATTGCCGCCGACTATGGACGTCTTTCGCGATCGCTGCGACTGCGCTTCGAGGGCGGCTATTGGGAGTCGCGCCTCACCGACGAAGTGGTGCGCACGTTCACGGACTCGTTGCGCCGCATCATCACCGATCCGTCGAAGGATGACGCGATCCGCTACTCGCGCGTCGGTCTCTACGATGTGACGATGGGCGTGAGCGCGAGGTACGTGCCGCTGCAGACCGCGGTGCTGCAACCGTTCGCGGGTCTGGGCGTAGGGATTCACGTCATCAACGCGGAAGGGCCGTTGATCGACAACACGTTCGTCGAAACGCTGTTCGACAACATTTCGACGGGACTCTTTGCGGAGACAGGGATCATGTTCAGGCCGTTGCCGCGTGTCGGTGTGGATGCCCGTATGCGAGGCGATCTGGTGAATGGCTTCCGGGCGCTATCGGTGCGCGTTGGCGGCGTGTATTACTTCGGCCCACTCCGGAGAACGGACCCATGACGGACCCAGTGCGAATTGGTGTAGTCGGCGCGGGCGCAATCGCGCAGCTCACGCATCTTCCGGTGCTGTCGAAGATGCGCGGTGCGACGCTGGTGGCCATCTGCGACAACGACAGGCCCAAGGCGCGTGCGCTCGCGGACCGATTCGACATTCCCGACGTCTACACGGACATCGAGGATCTCCTCGAGGGTGACGGACTGTCGGCGCTCGTCATCGCGACGCCGAATCACCTGCACGAGCCGCACGTGTTGAGTGCCATTGCCGCCGGCATCGACGTGCTCGTCGAGCGTCCGCTGGCACTGACGGCCAAGGGGGTCGAGCGCATCGTGAATGCCGCGGCCCGCGCAGGGCGCAAGGTGTTCGTCGCGAACAACCATCGCTTTCGCAGCGACGTGCAGAACCTCGCCGGATTTCTCCGTGGCGGGGAGCTCGGCAAGCTCACCGGCATTCGCGCCGGCGCGTACCATCACAAGCGCGCGGAGCAGGGATGGCGCCAGCGGCGTGTGGAAGCGGGCGGTGGTGCCTTCTTCGATTATGGGCTGCCGCTCGTCGATCTCGCGCTGTGGCTCAGCGATTTCCCTGAACCCGAGCGTGTGGTTGCGCACATGGAGCGTGGCGCGGGCAAGAATGCCGTCGAAGACTCGATGCTGGTGCACCTGAAGTGCGGCTCGGTGTCGTTCACGTTCGACGTCGCGGGTGCATATGTCGGCGAGGAGGAGCGCTGGTGGTTCGAGACGCTCTCGACGCGCGGGAGCACACGCCTCGCGCCGCTGCGCGTCGTGAAGGAGCTGCACGGCCGGCCCACCGACGTATCGCCACGCGGCGCCGCGGCGCGCGAGAGCGCCTTCATTCAGTCGTATCGCGCCGAGCTTGCGCACTTCGTCGCGGTCGTGGCGGGGGAGTCGGAGTATGAAGCGCCGTCGGATCAGATCCTGGTGCACAAGATCGTCGAGGCGATCTACAAGTCGGCTGATGAAGGGCGCGAGATCAAACTGTGAACTGTCGACGAGTCGTGATTGCGCTGGTGCTGTGCATCGGGACGTTTGGGCGCAGTCAGGCCCAACAGGTGCCGAGTGCGACGGCAGCGCCGGCGCCGGGCAGCGACATCACCGTGACGCTCGTGACGTTCGGGTTGGGCCATGAAGTGTTCGAGCGGTTCGGCCACAATGCGCTGATGTTCCAGGACGCGCGGACGCTGCAGAGCGTCGCGTATCACTGGGGCCTGTTCAGCTTTGGCGAGCCTGGCTTTCTCGTTCGCTTCCTCACCGGCGACACCAGGTACTGGATGGGTGGAGTCGACGCGCAGGCGCTCATCGACTCCGAGCGTCGTGCCGGACGCCCGATCACGCTGCAGCGGCTGAACCTCACGCCGGCGCAGGCGCTCGCGCTGCGCGACTTCGTGCGTTGGAATGCGCTCGACGAGAACAAGTACTATCGGTACGACTACTATCGCGACAATTGTTCGACGCGGTTGCGCGATGCGCTCGACCGGGTGATCGGCGGTGCGATCGAGAAGCAGGCGGCGACCGTCGTGACGAACCTCACCTATCGCAGCGAGACGCTGCGCCTCACGGACGGCATGAAGCCCGTTCAGCTGGGCACCGACATCGCGCTCGGCCGTCCCGCCGACGTGCCGCTCACGCAGTGGCAGTCCTTCTTCATCCCGATGCGCCTGCGCGATGCGATTCGCGACGTGAAGATCGTCGGCGCGAATGGGACGCTGGTGCCCCTCGTCGCACACGAGGAGGTCGTTCCGCTGCCGCCGAAGCCTGCGGCCGTGCCGGAGCTCGCGACGGTTCCCAGCTTGATGCTGCGCTATGCGGCGCTCGGTCTCGCGCTTGCGGCGCTCGTCGTCTTCCTGCGCATCATGATGGTCTCGCGCCGCAGTGCCGCATGGGGGCTCGCGCTGTTCGGCAGCGTGTGGTCGCTGCTCGGTGGATTGATCGGCGTCATCCTGCTGTTGGCGTGGGTGGCGACGAAGCATGTGTTCTGGGCGTACAACGAGA
Source organism: Gemmatimonadaceae bacterium (assembly GCA_039915865.1). Classification (GTDB taxonomy): domain Bacteria; phylum Gemmatimonadota; class Gemmatimonadetes; order Gemmatimonadales; family Gemmatimonadaceae; genus AG11. Next base: position 13,445 of record JBDSML010000203.1, read on the forward strand.
ACGTGCTCCTCCTGTCGCCGATGTCGCTGCTGCTCATCGTATTGATTCCTGCGGCGCTGTTGCGTGGCAAGGCCGAGCGTGCCACGCGGATGATTGCGGCATTCACCGCAGGGATGGGATTGATCGCGCTGGTGCTCGCGCTCGTGCCGGGCGGCGAGACGAACGGGGCGCTCGTCGCGCTGATCCTGCCGGTGCATCTCGCGCTCGCGTGGGCGTTGGCGCTGCCGCGCGGCAACGCGACCACATAACGCGCGACATGGCACGCTCATGAAGCGCCGCGTCGTCGTCGGCGCACTCGTGGTCGTGGGTGTTGCCGTGGCTGTGTGGATGTCCGTTCGCCCCACCAATCAGCGGACGTGGATCACGCAACAGGCAACGCTTCCCGCCGCTCGCATCGACGGACACATCGCGCACGTGACGTCGGTGCGCAACTTTCACTACACCGGCGAAAACACGTTCGTCCCCGCGTATGACGATCGGACGTACGACCTCGACAAGCTCGTCAGCGCGTCGTTCATCCTCACACCATTCTCGAAAGCGTGGCGCGGCCCGGCACACACCTTCGTCACGTTCGGGTTCTCCGACTCGCAGTTCGTCTCCATCTCCGTCGAGGCTCGCCGCGAGCAAGGCGAGACGTACGCACCGCTGACGGGCCTCTTCAAGCAGTTCGAGCTGATCTACGTCATCGGCGACGAGCGCGACCTGATCGGCCAACGCGCCGCGTTCGGCACCTCGCCTGTCTACCTCTATCCGATCCGCGCGCCTCGCGAGCGAATCCGCGAGGTATTCGTCGAGATGCTCCAGCGTGCCGACGGCCTGCGCGAACATCCGGAGTTCTACAACACGCTGACGAACAACTGCACCTCGAACCTCATCGCGCATGTGAACCATGTCGCGGCGCACAGGATCTCGGGCGGCCTGAAGACGATCCTGCCAGGATACTCCGATGAAGTGGCGTATCAGCTGGGATTGATCGACACCGATCTCGATCTCGCGCACGCGCGCGCGCGATTTCAGATCAACGAGAGGGCCCGCCGCTTCGCGCAGGACTCTCTCTTCTCCTTCCGCATCCGCGAGACGAGCACAGCGCGATCCGGAGGCTGAACCCTCGGAGCGCTCGCGGTCTTTCGTGGCGAAGACCCCCGCGGTCGGCCAGCGCGATCTACGCGAGACCCGCGAACAGCTCGGCCAGGTCGACGCGTACGTCGAGGTCGAGCGTCGGCGCGCGCCAGAGCAGTTCATCGCGCACAGTGTCGCTCTCACCGCGTGCGCGCGACACGTCGATGCTGTTGTCATAGCGATCGACGAGCCACACCTCGCGCGCGCCGAGCCGCAGGTATTCGTCGCGCTTGAAATCGCGGTCGGAAATTCTGGACGAGCGGCTCAGCACTTCGACGACGAGCCAGTGGTCCTGCATGTCCTGCCATTCCACCGCGGATGCAGAGCTGCTCGGAACGACTAAAAGGTCCGGCTCGAGTTGTGCTCCCGGCGGGAGTCTGACCGCGCCATGCGTGAACACGTACGCGTGGCCGGGTACCTGAGCCGCCGGCATCAGGATCGCGGCGAGTCGAGAGATGACCACCTCGTGGCCGACACCTGGCGGCGGCGTCACGAGGAGAATCCCGTCCACCAACTCGTAGCGATTCCCGTCTCGCGGGAAATGCTCGAGATCGTCCACGGTATAGCGCGGAATCGTGGCAGGCATGCCCATAGTCTATGTTCTCGGCGCGCAGTTTGTCTACTCGGCAAAGGACGCATGCTAGCGAGCCAAGCCGGCTGCGCGTCACCGAATTGCCGCACACGTTGTCGAATCGCGCGAGGGCGCGTGGAGCAGTAGAATTGGCCATGCACAAACGCCCTATTCTCGCCCTGCTGCTCGCTGTGTGCTTCGCGAGCCCCGCGCGCGCACAGTCGAAGCGCGATGTCTCGCCGCAGATCGCCCGCTACTTCCAACTCGCCCGCGCCGAATACTCCGGTGAGCGCGCGAAGGAGCTCGTCGCCTACATGGGCAACTGGTTCCGCCTGCCAGGCAACACTGCCTTCGATGCGAGTCTCGACCGCGTCATCTCGCAACTTCGTGCTGCTGGCTACGCGCCGGAGGACTCCGCCACCAAGGCGACGCATCTCACCTACCGCATCGAGAAGCGACCGATGCGCGCGCCGGCGTGGGACCTCTTCGACGCATCGCTGACGATCGTCGGTGACAAGACGCCGCTGCTGCGCCTTGCGACCAACCTCAACATGCTGGCGATCAACTCGTACTCCACTCCGGACAGCGGCATCGTGGCCGAGGTCGTGGACGTCGGCAACGGCACTGCGGCCGACTACGATGCCGCGACCGTCGCCGGCAAGATCGTTCTCGCCGACGGCGCCGTCGGACAGGTGTTCGCCGAAGCAGTGCAGAAGCGCGGCGCAGTCGGCGTGCTGGCGTATCGGATGCCGGCCTACACGAAGCCGGAGATCAATCGGTCATCGATCCAGTTCTCGAACGTTCCCCTCGATAGCACCAGGAAGGCCTGGGGCATGCCGATCTCCCGCGGAGCAATCGACTCGCTGCGCGCCTCGCTCGCGAAGGGCCCGGTGCGAGTTCGCGTCATGACGAAGACGAAGCTCTTTCCGTCGGTCGAGCGGACGGTCGTCGCCGAAGTGCGCGGCATCACGCTACCCAACGAGCGGTTCGTCTTCAGCGCCCACGTGCAGGAACCCGGCGCGAACGACAATGCGTCCGGCGTCGGTGCGCTGGCGGAAGCGGCACGCGTCTTTGCGAAGCTCAACAAGAGCGGAGCAGTGCAGCCGAAGCGCACCATCACGATGATCTTCGGCAACGAGATCGCACAGACGCGCAACTTCCTCGCCGACGATTCCGTCCGCACGCGTGACGTGAAGTGGGGCGTGAGTCTCGACATGGTCGGCGAAGACACGAAGAAGACCGGCGGCACCTTCCTCATCGAGAAGATGCCCGATCCGTCCGCGGTCTGGACGCGCGGCGACGAGAAGCACACCGAGTGGGGCGGCAGTCCAATGACGAAGGACAAGATCGTGCCGCACTACTTCAACGACTTCCTCCTCGCGCGCTGTCTCGACCAGGCGTCGACGAATGGCTGGGTCGTGAAGACGAACCCCTTCGAGGGGGGCAGCGATCACACGCCATTCCTGCAGTTCAAGAAGCCGGGCGTGTTGTTCTGGCACTTCACCGACCAGTACTACCACACGGATGGCGACCGCATCGACAAGGTGTCCGCGGCGACGCTGCAGAACGTCGGCATCTCGGCGCTCGTCTCCGCTCTCACGCTCACGAACGCCGATGGTGCGATGGCGCGGTCGCTCGTCGCTGAGGAGGAGCGCGCGGCGGTCGCGCGCCTCGACGTCGAGACCGCGTTGTCGCGCGCGGCAATGGCTGCGGGCGGCAATGCGACGAATGAACGCGACATCCTCCAGACGTGGACCGACTACTACGTGAACTCTCTCGCGACGATGTCGGATATCGAGTCCGGTGGGTCGTCGACGCAGACGACGGCCGCGATCGCCGCGGCACGCGATCGCGTTCGCGCTGTCGGCGCGCGACGGGTGGCCAGCATCAAGTGATTCAGCATGCATGACGTGCTCGTCGTCGGGCTCGGCGCCATGGGGAGCGCCGCGCTCTATCACCTCGCGTCGCGTGGCAGCCGAGTGATTGGCGTGGACAGCTTCGATCCGCCACACTCGCTCGGCTCCACGCATGGGCGCTCGCGCATCATCCGCGAGGCGTACTTCGAACATCCGAGTTACGTGCCGCTCGTGCGTCGGGCGTACGAGAACTGGGCGGCGCTCGAGCGTGCATCGGGCGAGACGCTGTTCACGCGCACCGGTGGGCTGATGATGGGCCCACCGGAGTGTGCGCTGATTGCCGGAACGCTCGACAGCGTGTCGACGCACGGCATCGACATCGAGACACTCTCCGCGGCACAGATCGTCGAGCGGTTTCCCGCCTTTCGGCCCGCGTCCGAAATGATTGGTGTGTTCGAGCGGAACGCCGGAATGCTCTTTCCTGAAGCGTGTGTCCGCGCGTACCTCCGTCTCGCGGCGGAGGCGGGTGCCGACGTGCGCACCGGGACGCGGGTGACGTCGCTGTCGCGCGACAACGGCGTGGTCACCGCCGAAACGAACCACGGAGCTATCACCGCCCGGCGTGTGATCGTCGCCGCCGGAGCATGGTCGCGCGCGCTGATGTCGACACTCGGCATCGACGTGCCGCTCACCGTCGAACGGCAGACGATGCACTGGCTCGAGCCGGCCGATGGGAGTGAGTCGCTGGGTCCGGATCGCTTCCCCATCGCGATCATCGAGCACGCGCCGACGCGGATGTTCTACGTCATGCCGGATCTCGGCGACGGCGTGAAGGCGGCGATCCACTACGAGGGCGCCCTCACCACTGCCGATACCGTCGAGCGCGAGGTGACGGAGCGCGATACGAGGCCTGTGCTGGAGCTCGCGAGACGATTCGTCCCATCGGCAGCGGGAAGAATCCGCGAATCGGCAGTGTGCATGTACACGAACACGCCCGACCTCGACTTCATCGTCGACACAGTGCACGGCATGCCAGAGGTGGTGCTCGTGAGCGCCTGCTCGGGACACGGCTTCAAGTTCGCCAGTGCGATTGGCGAAGCGGTGGCGGAGATGTCGCTCGGAGAGAGTGCGAGCGCCGACCTGTCGCACTTTCGCGTGAACCGTTGGTGAGTCCTATCTTCAGGTCGTGACCCGACGACTCCTCTGCGCCATCCTGCTGCTGATCGCCGCCGAGCGCGTACGTGCGCAGGAGCTGCGTGGCGTAGTGGTGGACAGCACGAGTCGCCGTCCGCTCGCCGGCGCGGTGCTCGTCGTGCTCGATTCGGCCGGCGCAACGCTCGCACGCAACATCAGCAACGAGCGGGGAGCGTATCGCGTGGGGCTTCAACCGGGAGCACAGCGTCTTCGCGTGCTACGCATCGGGTATCGTGTCCGAGACGTGCGTCTTCCGTCGCGCACCGGCGACATCACGGCGCTCGACGTCTCCATGGTCGCGATCCCTCCGCTCCTCGAGCCCATGCGCGTCACAGCGGCGGCGAACTGCCCGCGGCGCTCCGACGCC
>JBDSML010000065.1:0-13307 GCA_039915865.1 Gemmatimonadaceae bacterium
ACGTACTTGGTCGAGTCAGCGAAGAACGACTCTTCGGCCGTGACCAGGTTACGGAGATCCGACTTCATCGCGGCGATGTACGCCTTCGACTTGGTGTTCGCGAACTTCGGGATCGCGATCGCGGCCAGGATGCCGATGATGACGACGACGATCAAAAGCTCGATGAGTGTAAAGCCACGGCGTGCGCGGTTCATCATGAGAAGATTCTCCAGGAGAGTGCCAGCAAGGGGGACGGATTCGATGTTCCGTCAGGCGGGTTGCCAAGCTTCGCTGAGCTCGCGGGCATAGCTAAAGCAAACTGGGGACCAATCATCTGGGTATGTGCCAAGTCGCTGCAAGCCAACGGTTTAGCGCCACAGTGAGACGCCTTTGCGCGGGCCAAACGTGCTGGATTCTGCGGAATACCTAGCAGTTTGCGGCAGATCGCGAGAGCCACCAAAGCCCTATTTCCGGCCTTCACGGATCGCGGCAGCTGACTCTCGAATTGCTGCGCGCATGAGGTGACTATCTCGCGGCGGCACCAACGGCAGTCCGATCACGGCCTCACGCCTCGCGTCCTTCCACCGGCCGAGCTTTGCGAGACAGTAGACGTACTCGTACCTGCCCTCGCCCAGATCGGGCTCCACGCTGAACGTCCACTCGAACAACGCCACCGCGGGCGCACAGAGGCCGGCGCGGGTATAGGAATCGGCCACGGAAAGCGTCATTCCCGCGTCATACGGAAAGATCCGGATCGCTCGGCGATATTCCATCTCTGATTGACTGAGCTTTGACTGATAGCCCACGTGCCGAGCGAAGAGAAAGTGCGCGCGATAGCCGTTCGGCGCGTCCTTCATCAGTTGCTCGAAGAACGCATCGTTGTTCTTCCACACGCGCATGCGGTCGATGGAGCGCGCGAGTCCGGCCACGAGCAGCAGCGCGAGCCCACTCACGGCCAGTCGTCGCCGGGCCGGAGTCGCGCGCGTGCGGAGGTGTTCAGCGACGGCGCCTGCCGCCAGTACGACGCCAATGCTGGGAAAAAACAGCGTCCGCTCTGCCGTCACGAAGCCCGCCGGCACCAGCAGGTTGCTGACCGGCAGATAGGAGATGATCACCCAGAGGAGACCGAAGCTCACCACCGGCGAGCGCTTGCGCAGCGCGAAGGCGAGGACGACGGTCCCGATGCAGATGAAGAAGCCCGCCACCTGCGACAATGCGAACCCGTTGGCGATGACGACGTCGTTCGGCGAATAGTCCGCGCTCAACTTCATCGGGAGGACGAGTAGTTGGGCGACGCGTGGCATCTCGTTCATCATCGTGCCGACTCGATCGAAGGGAGACATTCGAAGGAACCGGAAGATCGGATAGGGCATGAAGCCGGCGAGATCCTGCTGCACGAGGCCGCGCACATATAGATACGTCAGCGCCAACATCGTCAGCACGAGCAGCAGCGGGCGAATCGCGCGCACGCGAGCACGCCAGCCCTCTGTCTGGAGCACAGTCACCTCAGCGGCAACCAGCAGCGCCGGCAGCACGATGGCGTGTTCCTTCGAGCAGATCGCGATGGTGAACAGTCCGGCGATCGAGAGGACGTCTCGCCACGCGAGCGTGTGCGTCAATCGTCGTCGGAGGTAGAGTCCCACGGAGAGCACGAGGCACAGCGCGACGATGAGCTCCGACTGGCCGACGATGTTCCCCGTGACCTCGACGTGTACCGGATGCACCGCGAACAGCGCCGCGGCCACCCACGCTCCGGCCACGGGGAGGATCGCCGTGGCGCACCAGAAGACGGCGAGCGTCGTCGCGACGGCGAGGATGATGTTGCCGAGATGAAAGAGCCAGGGCGCTCCGTTCGCTGCCACCCACTGCAGCGTGAACAGCGTCATGACGATGGGACGATACCCGTCACCGCCATACTTCGCCGGCCAGTACGTCTCCCCGAACAGCTGCGGTATGTGCAGCATCGAATGCACGCGCGTGTTATCGAAGATCACGCCGCGATCGTCGTACGTGAAATCGTGGCCGATGCTCGTCGCGGTCGCGGCGAGGGCGAGCAGGGCGAGCGTGACGAAGGGCAGCCAACTGCGCTGCGCGACCTTCATCGAGACAGCGAGAACTTCAGGATGTGCCAGAACGCAGCGACGCCGTCCTTCCAGTTGATCTTCTTGCCCTCGGCATACGTCCGCCCCGCATAGGAGATAGGGACCTCGTAGATGCGGGCATCCTGCTGCGCCAATCGAGCGGTGATCTCCGGTTCGAAGCCGAAGCGGTCCGACGTGAGATGCAGCGAACGCGCGAGCTCACCACGGACGGCCTTGTAGCACGTCTCCATGTCGGTGAGGTTGAGGTTCGTCAGCATGTTGCTGAACAGCGTGAGCATGGTGTTGCCCACCGAGTGCCAGTAGTACAGCACGCGGTGTGGTCCGCCGAGGAACCGCGAGCCGAAGCAGGCGTCGGCCTTTCCGTCGATGATGGGCTGCAGGAGCACCGGCCAATCCTGCGGATCGTACTCGAGATCGGCGTCCTGCACGATGACGACGTCGCCCGTGCTCGCGGCGAGCGCGGTCCGAATCGCCTTGCCCTTGCCGCCATTCTCGGGCTGGAAGATGAGGCGATCGATGAACCCGGCGGCCTGCAGCTCGATGAGTCGCTCCCGCGTACCGTCGGTCGAGCCGTCGTCCACACAGATGATCTCCTTCCGGATCGGCGTGTCGTGCACCCGGTCGAGGATGGTCTCGATGGTGTTGCGCTCGTTGTAGACCGGAATGAGCACGGACAGCCGGAACGTGTGGACATCCAATGGCGTCAGGTCGCGCGGCTTTGCGGCCAGCGTGAGCGACGCGGTTGGCACGGTTGGGACGGAAGACGGAGTGAGTGTCATCGAGGGAGTACGGTGAATGCGGCGCCACCGTCGAACTGCTCCCGCGGTGCGAGCAGGGGGACGGGACGCGTGGACAGATATTCGGCTGCATTGAAGGTGGCTCTGCTTCCGACGAGTACGGCGCGAACTGGATACGCCGCCAGCAACGGTTCCAACCCTTCCCTCGCTTCCAACTCGGCCGAGCGCACGCGCAGATAGTGCGCCGTGGTGAAGGATGCCACCGGGACTGCCTTGCGTCCGGTATAGAGGAACACGGCGCCCTCGTCATCGGCTGCGACCACGTCTGCAGGCGACGTGTTGGCCGAGGTCCAGGCAAGTGCCGCCGAGATGCGGTTGTCACCAGCCCGGGAGATGCTGGCCCACCAGCCACCACGCGCGGCGCGTACCTCGTAGGCGGCGTACCCGGCGCCGACCCAGAGCAAGAGCCCTCCAAGCAGGAGACGAACAGGTCTACGCCAACGTGACGAGCCCGCTGCCGCCATCACGAACAGAACGAGCGGCCACACGCCCCACACGAAGCGCGATGGCTGGAATGGCCACACGAGCACGATGGCGGAGTAGGCGAGGAGGAAGATCAGCGTTACCGGGGCACGACGCACGAGCGCGAACGCACCGAACGCACCGAGCGCAGTCAGCGCGACGAGCGTCAGCGCATGCGCCGTTGCTCCGCCCGCCGGCGAGAACAGCGCGGTCATCATCGATGACGTTTCGGGAACGGTCCGCTTCAACGTCTCGAAGATCATCGACGGGCCCATCTCGTGATAGCCACGAAACCACCAGCCGATATACGATCCGTAGTTGCCCTCGAGCGGCGCCGGCAGTGTGTCGGCGTGCGATCCGCTCCACAGCTGCCAGGGCGCAATGACGACGACGGCGCTGACCGCGAAGACCACCGCCTCGCGCCAGCGGCGTTGCAGCAGGAGCGGAAGCACGACCGCGGGCACGAGCACGACGCCGTGCGTGCGTACGAGCGTCAGGCAGCCGACGAGAACACCCAACCCGAGCGCGCGGCGCACGTTGGGCGCGGCATCGATCAACCGCTCGCCGAGGAGGAGCGACGCGAGCAGCAGCGTGAGAAAGAGTGACTCCGAGAGCAGCATCGTCACCAGCACGAGCAACGGAACGCTCACCGCCGTGATGACGCCCACGCCCATCGCCCAGGCCTTGCTGACGAATCGCTCGCGCACCAGCTGTGCGATGAGGATTGCGCTCGCGCCGAGAAAGACGGCGTTGAGCAGCTTGAAGATCGTGACGTTCGCCGGAAACACCGGCGCGAAACGCCACACGAGCGCGAGCAACGCCGGGTAGCCGGGCGGAAAGTGCGTGGCCACCGGCGCGCCGGGCAGGTTGAGGTAGCGGTAGCCCTCCCCCGTCGCGAGCGAGCGCGCGAGGATGACGTACATCGCGTCGTCGTGAAAGACGCCGACGTGAAAGTTGTCCGTCACGGCGATGCCGACGATGAGCGCAAGCGCGCCAATTGCCGCGAGCGTGAGCAACCACGGCCGCGTGGACGGCCGGTGCGGCGCGCGGGGCGACCGAATGTGCGTCTCGGAGGTGAGCACGGCAGCGGTCAGGGGACCACCTCGTACACGGCGCCGGTCGACAGCGGCTCGATGCGCCGCAGTCCGGGATGGCGTCCGGCGAGTGCGTCGGCCGACGCGGCCATCGACGGCGCGAGCAGGATCACGAACCGCGCGGGAACTGCGCCGAGCATCGACGAGAGTCGCTTCGTCCCTTCGGCGACGTCCGGCGGATAGAGATACTCACGCGCCGTGAAATCGATCGGCGGCGCGGCCTTGCGCCCGGTGTAGAGTGCGATCATCTGCTCGCCTTCGCTCAACACGACGTCGTGCTCGGCCGTGTGTGCACGCACCCATGCGAGTACGGGCGCGATCTGCGCGGACGCCTGGCGTGCAGGCACGCGCCAGCTGCGCGTCGCGTACGCATGCAGCTCCACGCGCAGGAACGCGAGCGCGGGAAGCGCGGCGGCAATCGCCACGGCGACGCGCCAGCGGCCGGCCCGGAGCCATGCGCTGCGCACGCCTTCCATCGCGACGAGGACAATCAGCGGCCACACGGCCCAGGCGAAGCGCCACGGCGCATACGGCCAGACCATCACGATGCCGAGATACAGCGTAGAGAAGATGATCGTCACCGGCGCGCGTCGAGCGAACGACCAGGCGCCGGCAACAAGGGCAGCGAGCACCAACGCGACGACCACATGATGCACCGCGACCGGCAGCCCAGCCGCGACGCGATCCTGCAGCAGCAGCCAGCTCTCGCCGACGTTCACGCGCGCCGTCGCGAACACGAAGCCAGGTCCGCCGTCGCGCATGCCGTCGAAGAACCAGTCGAGATACGGTCCGTACGCGCCCTCGAGGGGCGCGGGCACGCGCGGAGACGCCCCGCGCGACCAGAGCATCCACGGCAGCTGCACGACGAGCGCTGCACCAAACGACAGCGCCGCATCGAGCCATCGCTTGCGTGCGACCAGCACGATCATGTACGCGAGCAGAAGCGCCAGCGCATGCGTGCGCACGAGCATGATCGCGCCGACGAACGCAGCCGTCGCCACGACGCGCGTCCGATCCGGCGCTTCGGCAGAGCGCTCGCTCCAGACGACCGCGGGAAAGAGCAGCGCAAGGAACAACGGCTCGGACAGCAGCGCGCTGGCGAGCATCAGCGTCGGCGACGACAGTGTCGCGATGAGTGCACCGATGGCGGCTGGCACTCGCGACCACGCGAGGCGCGTCGTGGCGAACCACCACCATCCATACGACGCCACGCCGATCAACACGGCATTCAGGCCGAGCAGGAAGGACACGTTCGCGGGAAACGTCGGCGCGAATCGCAGCGCCCCCGCGAGGAACAGCGGATAGAGCGGCGGGTAGTGCGTCGCCGCCGGTGCGCCGACCAGGTGGCTGTAGTGAAATCCGTGGCCCGACGCGATGGAACGTGCGAGCAGCAGGTAGATCCCGTCGTCGTGCAGCACGCCGACCATGTACGGCACGCTCGCCCACTGCACGACGATCGTCGCGGCAAGCATGACGAGGGCGGGAAGCGCCCACCCCGTTCGAGCGCGAGAGGGTGTCGCAGCGATCGCGACTGCCGTCATGCCTCCACGCCGTAGCGCGAAAGCTTCCTGTACAGCGTCGACGGATCGATGCCGAGCGCTTCGGCCGCCCGGCTCTTGTTGCCGCCTTCGCTCTGCAGGACCCACATGATATATGCACGCTCGACTGCCTCGAGCGTCGGATTCGAGGGCACGCGATCGGCGACGAGTGGCTCACTCACACGCTGTGTCACGCGCTCCGGGAGTCCCGACGGCTGGATCTCCTCGTCGGGCGTGAGGATCACCGCGCGCTCGAGTGCATTCTCGAGCTCACGCACATTTCCCGGCCACGTGTAGTTCACGAGCGCATCGAGCGTCGTCGGCGACAACGTCTTCTTCTGCTCCTTCCGGAGATCCGAGATGCGCTCGAGGAAGTACTCGGCGAGGAGCGGAATGTCGTCGGCACGCTGGCGCAGCGTCGGCAGGTGCAGCGCGATGACGTTGAGTCGATAGTAGAGATCCGTCCGAAAGGTGCCGCGACGAATTTCCTCCTCGAGCTCGCGGTTGGTCGCCGCGATGAGCCGCACGTCGATGGGCTGTGGCTCCGTGCCTCCCACCGGGATGACTTCGCGCTGCTGCAGCACGCGCAGCAGCTTGACCTGCGTGGCTGGCGTCGTCTCGCCGATTTCGTCGAGGAAGAAGCTGCCCTTCGCGGCGGCGGTGAACAGTCCGCTCTTGTCCTTGATGGCACCGGTGAAGGAGCCCTTCACGTGTCCGAACAATTCGCTCTCGAGCAAGCTCTCGGGCAGTGCGCCGCAGTTGATCGACGCGAAGGTCCGGTCGGAGCGCGAGGAGAGCTCGTGGATGTAGCGCGCAATGACTTCCTTTCCGGTTCCCGATTCGCCCTGAATGAGCACTGTCGACTCCGTGGGCGCGACCGTCTCGGCGAGTCGAAGCACCTCGAGCCAGCTTCGGCTGTTGCCGACGGGCCGGGAGCCGGTGGGACCTTCGCGGCGCTTGATCTCCTGGCGGAGCGAGCGGTTCTCGACGCGCAGTTCGCGATGCTCCGCGGCGCGCTTGAGGATCGCGAGAAGCTCGTCGTTGCGGAACGGCTTCTGGATGTAATAGAACGCGCCCTCGTTCACGGCCTGCATCGCCGACTGGAGAGTGGCCTGCGCCGTCATGAGGATCACGGGCGTGTCCGAGTTCTGCTGTCGCGCCGCGGCGAGAATCTCCACGCCACCCACGTCGGGCATGCGAACGTCGGACAGCACGATGTCGGGCTGGATGGCGCTGAGCTGTTCGAGTCCGGCGCGACCACCACGTGCGGTGTGCGTCTCGAATCCTGCGTTGCGCAGCAGGATGCCGAGCGATTCGAGAATACCAGGCTCGTCGTCGACGACGAGCACCGAAGGAATGCGGTCGGCGGTCACGTATACACCGGTGTGTGAGAAGACAACGTCGACTGGTCGCCGCGCTTCGTGCGGGCAACGCAGGGAAGGACGACCGTGAAGCGCGTGCCCGTCGTGGTGCTGTCGAGGAACACGAGGCCGCGGTGTGCGTCGATGGCGCGATGCACGACGGCGAGTCCAAGACCGCTGCCGCCGGGCTTGGTGGTGAAGAATGGGTCGAACAGCCGGTCGCGTATCTCCGGCGGAATGCCCGGCCCGTTGTCGGTGACGCTGATCGCCACCGCGCCATGCGGAAACGAGGTGCCGCTGCCGATCTGTTCCTGCGTCGGCGCCGTGACGTCGACCTGTACTTCGCCGTCGGTGGGTGAGGCCTGGATGGCGTTGAGCAGCAGGTTGAAGATCGCGCGATGCAGGAGGTCGTCGTCGCCCTCGATGACGAACTCCCCGGGCTCCACATGCGAGACGATCGCCACACCTTCGGCCTTGTCGGGGTGCGAGAGCGCGAGCCGCACGGCACCCGCCATCAGCGTCGAGAGGTCGAGCGGTTCGAGTCGCGCCACGCGTACGCGCGCGAAGTCGAGGAATTCCGAGAGGAGCCTGCTCAGCCGATCGGACTCGCGCATCACGAGATTGGCAAGTGAGCGCTCGTCGGCGCCGGAGAACGGCGAGTGAGAAAGCTGCTCGACGGCGCTGCGAATCGACGCGAGCGGATTCTTGATCTCGTGGGCCAACGACGCCGACAGCTCGGCAATACCCTCGAGGCGCTCGGCGCGGAGGCGCAATGCGTCGATGCGCTTCTGGTCGGAGATGTCCTGGAAGATCGCCGTCGCTGTGCGATCGGTGCGTCGGCCGTCGCCATCGGTGTAGGTCGTCGTCACGCCGATGGGGAAGCGTTTCTCCACCGTCGCGATCATTCCCTCGGCTCGCGTCGTGCGGACGCGGTTCTGCACGGAGCGCTCGAGCGCGTCGGCGAGCTCGGAGGCGATGCGCCGAATTTCCTCGAGCACCGGTTTCCCGATGAAGTCCTCGAGATCGACGCCGAGCAGGTGCTCGGCCATCGGATTGGCGTAGAGGAGACGTCCTCCACCATCCACCGTGAGCACGCCGCTGCGGATGTTGAAGAGAATGTCGGCCGCCTGCAGGCGGACGTGCGCCAGCTCGGCTTCCGTGCCGGCGCCGACTTCCTGCAGCTTGCCACTGAGGAATGCGCTGCCGAGTGCGACGAAGGCAAACACGCCGAGCTGCAGCCAGACCGCGGCGCTGAAGCTGGCGTCGATCGTGAAGAAGGAGTCCGCTACATATAGAACGTTGCCGAGCAGTGCGACGAGCAGCGCGCCGCCGGCCGGTAGCAGGAGTGAGGCGGTGGCGATGACGAGGATGTACAGTGCAGCGAACTGCGACGTCCCGGCGATGCTGTCGCGCGTGAGATGCACGACCGCGGTGACGAGCAGGAGGTCGAAGCTCGTCTGGAGATAGTAGAATGTCGGGCGCCGGGGACCGCGGTTGAAGCGGCTGTAGATCAGCGAGACCGCGGTCATCACGAACGTGGCGGCGAACGTCAGCGACGCGAGGAGCAGCTTGGTGCTGTCCTCGAGCGGCTGGTCGAGCGAGGCGAGGATCGCGGCGAGGAAGATTGCGGAGGCGATCGAGACGCGCGCAACATAGACCCAGCGCATGAGCCGCGCGGGGTCGAGGAAGAGCGCCCGGTTTTCGGTCGTCGTACGGTCGAAAAGTCGCAAAACAATGCTCTCGCAAAGTGCAGAACCAGAGCGAATGGTTCATTCTGGCATTCTGCCACACTACAACGCATGGACGATCGGTACACCGAGGAGATACGCATGGGGAGTGAGGACGGGCTGGCGCTGTCGGAGACGACGACGATTCCGCGAACCGAGCTGACCTTTCGGGCCAGTCGAGCCGGCGGTGCCGGCGGGCAGCACGTGAATACGTCGTCCACCCGGATCGAGCTGGTATGGAACGTCCGGACGACCCAGGTGCTCGACGAAGCGGCCAAGGCGCGGATCGAGAGCAAGCTCGCGTCGCGGATCGACAGCGAGGGCTGGATTCGGGTGGTCTCGAGTGCGCGGCGGAGCCAGGGGCAGAATCGGGAGGCCGCCGAGGAGCGGCTGGTCGAGCTTCTCAAGGCTGCACTGGTGGTGCAGAAGCGCCGGAAGGCGACGAAGCCGTCGCGAGGGGCCAAAGAAGCGCGGCTGAGCGAGAAGAAGAAGCGCGGCGAGACGAAGCAGCAGCGGCGCGGCGACAGCTTCGACTGATGCAGAAAGTTACCGCTCTCGTCCTTCGGCCAGTCGTGCCTTGAGGTCTGGGAGCGCTACGCGAGCCTGAGCGGCTTCTCGCGACCGTGGGTATTGCTCGATGATCCGCCGCAGCTCGACCCGGCAGCGCGCAGCCGAGGTGCGTCGTACGGCGTCGAGTCACCCGAGGGCAGCGTGAACGACCGGGCGACCGCCCCTGCCTCGTCGCTCAGCTTCACGCCCAGAAAAAAGGTGGTGACGCCCAGCAGCAGTGCGATGACGAGGGCGCCGGGCGTCCGGTCCCTCGCGGTCAAACCGCGTGCGCTTGTAGCGCGGGGAGTCTTTGTCACCCGGGGGGGAGCACAGGGGGAGGAGTGCGCATGGTGTCTGATAATCGTGAGCTCGCGTTTCGTCCCACAACAACTTGTGTCCAGATGCGCACACACAGAGGTTATGAATAGCGGACGCGAGGGCCCTCGTCACCCGCCGCTGCATGTTGGCGAAGGGCGTCAGGAGCGCACGAATGCTCATGTATCCTCGAACATGGTCGGGGCACCAACTTTGCCCCATCGCCGATGACGCCGCTCGTGCGACGTCAACCCGACCCTCAGTTGCGGTTCGACCGCGGGACTGCCAGATGACCCGTTTCGCTCCCCGCCCTGCAATGCTTGGTGCATTGCTTGGTGCGCTCCTTTTTGGACTCCCCGACAGCGGGGGAGCACAGTATTTCGGCCGCAACAAGGTCCAGTACGAGCACTTCGACTTCCGCATCCTGCGGACGCCGCATTTCGACGAGTATTTCTACCCGGCGGAGTCGCTCGTCGTGCACGACGCCGGCCGCCTGGCCGAACGTTGGTATGCGCGTCATTCCGACAGCTTCCGCCACACGTTCGACCGCAAGTCGATCGTGTTCTACTCTGACCAGCCTGACTTCCAGCAGACGAACGTCGTCGGCGAAGAGCTGTCGGAGGGAACGGGCGGTGTGACGGAAGGCTTGCGCACGCGCGTCGTCATGCCCTTCACCGGTATCTACGCGGACAACGACCACGTGCTCGGCCACGAATTGGTGCACGTGTTCCAGTACAGCGTGGCCGAGGCGGGGCCCGGCGGCCTGCAGCGACTCAACTCGCTGCCGCTCTGGCTCATCGAAGGAATGGCGGAGTATTTCTCGCTCGGCCGGAACAATCCGCTCACGGCGATGTGGCTGCGCGATGCTGCCGAGCGTGAGAAGCTGCCGACGATTCATCAGCTCAATACCGATCCGCGATTCTTCCCGTACCGCTACGGTCAGGCCCTGTGGGCCTACGTCGGCGGACGCTGGGGCGATCGCGCGGTCGTTGACGTCTATCGCACGTCGCTCCGTATCGGATTCGAGGAAGGCATCCGCCGAGTGCTCGGTGTATCGACCGATTCGCTGTCGAAGGACTGGATTTCCGCGACGCGTCGCGCGTACCTGCCGGCGCTCGAGGGCAAGACCCGGCCGAATCAGGCCGGCGACCCCGTGCTGCAGATCGATCGCAAGAGCGGCGAGATGAATCTCGCGCCGCAGGTGAGTCCGGATGGCAAGCTCGTGGCGTTCTTCGCGCGGCGTGGACTGTTCGAGATCGAGCTGTTCGTCGCCGATGCGCAGACGGGCCGCGTGATCAAGAAGCTGGCAGGACCGACCAGCAACTCGCATTTCGACGCGATCACGTTCATCTCGTCGTCGGGCGCGTGGTCGCCCGACAATGCGAAGTTCGCCTTCATCGCGCAGTCGGAGGGCAACCACGAGATCGCGTTGCTCGACGTCAACTCGGCCAGCATCGAGCGTCGTATTCGCGTCCCGGGGGTCGGCGCCATCTCGAACATCGCCTGGTCGCCGGACGGCAAGACAATCGCGTTCTCCGGGCAGCATGGTGGTCTCGCCGATCTCTACCTGCTCGACGTCAGCGGTGGCTCCGTGCGCCAGCTGACGAACGATCGCTTCGGCGACATCCAGCCCACGTGGTCGCCCGACGGCAAGACGCTCGCGTTCTCGAGCGACCGCGGCCCGTCGACCAACTTCGAGACAATGGTGTTCTCGGACCTGCAGCTGTCGACGATCGACATCGCCAGCGGCAAGGTCTCGGTGATCTCGGCATTTCCGCACGGAAAGCATCTCAACCCGCAGTATTCGCCGGACGGTACGAGCCTGTTCTTCATCAGCGATGCCGACGGCTTCTGCGACATCTATCGCATCGAGCTCGCGACGGGTGCGCTCTTCCGCGTGACCAAGCTGTCGACGGGTGTCAGCGGGATCACCGCGACATCGCCGGCGATGTCGGTCGCTCCCTCGACGGGCCGGATGCTGTTCTCGGTGTTCGAGGACCAGGGCTACGCGGTGTACGCGCTCGACGCGTCGCGCACGCGTGGTGAACCGGTGACGGCGGCCGCCGTCGTCGCGTCGGCAGGCGTCCTGCCCCCGGGCGACACGCCGGGCCGCGCGACCGTCTCCAACTATCTAAAGGATCCACTCACCGGCTTGGCGACGGGCACTGAGTTCACGATCGCGGCGTACAAGCCGTCGTTCTCGCTCGACGCCGTCGGTCAGCCCGCGCTGGGCGTGACCGCTGGTGGACCATTCGGTACGGGCGTGTCGGGTGGCGTGTCGTTTCTCTTCGGCGACCAGCTGAGCGACCGTCAGATCGGCGTCGCGGTGCAGGCCAACGGCACCGTGCAGGACATCGGCGGACAGGTGCAGTACGCGAACCTGAAGAGCCGCTGGAACTGGGGCGCGTCGGTCGAGCATATCCCGTATCAGTACGCCTACTACGCGAACTCCCAGTCGCAGAATGGACTGTTCCAGCAGGATCTCATCCTGCAGCGCGTGTTCCTCGACCAGGCGGGAGTGAGCACGGCGTATCCGTTCTCGTCCACGCGCCGCATCGAGTTCGGTGCTGCGGCAACGCGCGTCGGCTACAGCACGCAGCGGCAGAGCGTGTTGTACGACCCGTTCACGGGCCAACCAGTACAGCAGCAGGTGACGAGCCTGCCGTCGTTCGACCCGGTGTATTACGGATCGGGGAGCATCGCGTACGTAGGCGACAACTCGTATTCCGCGTTCACGAATCCCATCGAGGGCGGACGCTATCGCTTCGAGATTTCGCCGACCGTGGGAACGCTGACGTACAACGCCGTCCTCGCGGACTACAGGAAGTACATCTTCATGCGTCCGCTCACGCTGGCGTTCCGTGGACTGCACTACGGCCGCTACGGCCGCAGCGCAGAAGACTCCACGCACATGTACCCGCTGTTCCTTGGCGAAGAGACGTTGATGCGCGGCTACAGTGTGGGCTCGTTCGACCTGGGCGAGTGCGGTACCACGAGCTGTCCGGTGTTCGACCGCCTGTTGGGAAGCCGACTGGCCGTCGTGAGCGCGGAGCTTCGCATCCCGGTGCTCGGCGTGCCGGAGTACGGGTTGTTCAACTTCCCATACCTGCCGTTGACTGTGTCGCCGTTCGTGGATGCGGGAGAAGCGTGGAGCGGCGGCAGGAATCAAAGTCCGACGTTCAGTACGAATCAGGCGAACTTCCGCATTCCAGTCGTGAGCGCCGGCGTCTCGGCGCGCGTGAACCTACTCGGCTATGCCGTGATCGAGGCCTACTACGCGCATCCATTCCAGCGACCCGGGCGAAACTGGGTGTATGGAATTCAGTTGGCACCAGGCTGGTAGAGTGAATGAGAAAAGCGCCGCGGCAACTGCCGCGGCGCTT